>NZ_JCALDR010000017.1:0-132433 GCF_059812965.1 Mycobacterium sp. NGS29 | reverse complement strand
GCGAGCAGCTGGCTCAACTCGGCTGCGGTATTGCTGTACTGGATGCTGAGCCCCTGCCACTGGGCTGCGGCGGCCAGCAGCGAACCCGGGCCCGGCCCGGCGCTCAACAGGGCCGCATGCACCTCCGGAGGCATCGCCATCCATATCGGGCCGGTCAGGCGTCCACCTCCTTCTCGCGCGTGTCGGAGGTGTAGTCGTTGCGGGCCGGCGGAAAGTTCCCGCGGCGCTCAATTGGAGCAGGACCCTCGTGCGCAGGTCAGTACAGTCAGATCCATGCCAGTCGTCGACGGCCGTCACCTCGACGGGATCTCCGAGACCGCACTCATCACGCTGCATCAGCGAGCGAGCGAGGCCGCCCGGTCCGACGGCATCATCGACGACCCGATGGCGATCGAGCTGCGGGACAGCATCGACTACGACTACGAGAACTTCGGCCGTACCCATCAAGCCACTGCGTTGCGCGCCTTGGCATTCGACGATGTTTCACGTCAATTCCTGGCCGCGCATCCGCGCGCCACCGTCGTCGCACTGGCAGAGGGACTGCAAACGAGCTTCTGGCGTCTCGACAACGGCGAACTCAACTGGATCTCGGTGGACCTGGAGCCGATCGTGCAGTTGCGCCGGCAACTGCTGCCCGCCTGCGACCGGCTGCGGTACTGTGCTCAGTCCGCGCTCGACCACTCCTGGATGGATCAGGTCGACGACACCGACGGTGTGCTGATCACCGCCGAGGGATTGTTCCAGTATCTCGACCGCGACGCGGTGTTTGCCCTGATTGCGGCGTGCGCCCACCGTTTTCCCGGTGGCCGGCTGGTTTTCGACAGCATCCCGTGGTTGCTGAGCGTGTACTCGCGGCGGCGGGGGTTCAAGCTCAGCAAGTACTACACGGCGCCGCCGATGCCGTTCTGGTTCACTGCCGACAACTACGACGACTTGCGCGCGGTGGCCGGTGTCCGCTCGGTGCGTGAGTTGCCGGCGCCCCCGGGGCGGGGCAGGCTGCTGCGGAGCGTCGTCCCGCTGGCTTACCGGCTGTCTGCGCTGCGCCGCTTGCGGGCTCCGACCACGCTCGTCGAATTCGGTTGACCGGTTTGACTACCGGCGGAAAAGTACGGGTGCACCGGGAATTATTCGCCGCCGTTGCGCGACTATAGAGACATGGATTGCGAGGTGGCCCGCGAAGCCTTGTCGGCTCGCATCGACGGGGAGCGGGAGCCGGTACCTTCGGCGCGCGTCGACGAGCACCTGGGCGAGTGCGCTGCCTGTCGAGCCTGGTACGAGCAGGCAGGCGACCAGGCCGAACTGCTGCGGCGCCTGGTCCAGTCCCGGCCGGTGATCACACCACTGGGCCCGTTCGGGCCCGACCGCATCCCCCGGCCCCGACGGGCCCGAATGGTTTGGCAGCGTTGGGCTTTGCTCGGTGTCGGCCTGGTTCAGCTGATCCTGGCCGTCGCACAGGCCCTGGGCCTGAGTGTCGGATTGGATCACGATCACGGTGGCAACCCGGGCAGCCACCTGGTCAACGAGTCGACGTCGTGGTCGGTCGCACTTGCGGTTTCGATGATGGGTGCGGCGTTGTGGCCGCGTGCCGCTGCCGGTCTCGCCGGCGTGCTGACGGTGTTCGTCGGTGTGCTGACCGGCTATGCGGTGGCCGACGCCCTGTCCGGTGCCGTCACCGCCGCGCGGATGCTGACCCACGGTCCGGTGCTTCTTGGCGCCGTCCTCGCGATCATGGTGTGGCGAAGCCACCAGACTCCCCGGCCGGCGCCGTCAGATATCGCAACAGAGCCGGAGATTGTGTTGCCCGACAACGCATCTCGCGGCCGCCGGCGCGGTCACCTGTGGCCGACGGACGGGGCGGCCTAGCCTTTCGGTCGGCGGCCCACGCCGAAGTTGCGCAGCCGCAGGCTGTTTGACACCACGAAGAACGACGAGAACGCCATCGCTCCCCCGGCGATCAGCGGGTTGAGCAGCCCGGCCGCGGCGATCGGGATCGCGGCGATGTTGTAGCCGAACGCCCAGATCATGTTGACTCTGATGGTGCGCATCGTCGCCGCAGCCAGATCCAGCGCCAAGGGCACCACTTCGAGGTCGTCGCGCACCAAGATGACGTCAGCCGCACCGATCGCGACGTCGGTGCCACGTCCCATCGCCATACCCAGATCGGCGCACGCCAGTGCCGGTCCGTCGTTGATGCCGTCGCCCACCATGGCCACCACGTGCCCGCGCTCGCGCAGCTGCTCGATCACGTCGACCTTGCCTTCGGGCAGGATGTCGGCGATCACCTCGTCCAGGCCGACGCGAGCGGCCACCGCGGCCGCTGCCGCCGGGTTGTCTCCGGTCAACAACACCGTCCGATAGCCCCGCTCGTGCAGGGTGGCGACCGCGCCGGCCGCCGAGTCCTTGACGGTGTCACCCACCGCGATGACACCGCAGGGCGCACCGTCGACTTCGACGAGAACCGCTGTCTCGCCCCGTGATTCGGCGCTGCGCCGAGCCGCGGTGAGGACGGTTTCCGGTCCCGGGGCGCCGATCCACGACGGTTTGCCGACTCGCACTTTGCGGCCGGCCACACTGCCGCTGACGCCACGACCGGGCGCCGCACGGAAGTCGCTGACCGGTTGGTGTTGGGCTGCCGATGCCGCGATCGCCAGCCCGACCGCGTGTTCGGACGCTGCCTCCACTGCCGCCGCCAGCTCGCGTACCTCGTCGGCGTCCCAGCCCGGCGCCACGGTCACCGCGCCGACCGTCAAGTGGCCCGTCGTCAACGTGCCGGTCTTGTCGAATACGACTGTGTCGACAGCGCGGCTGGCCTCCAACGACTGGTGGCCCTTGATGAAGATGCCGAGTTGGGCGCCACGACCGGACGCCACCATCATCGCTGTCGGGGTGGCCAGGCCCAGCGCACACGGGCAGGCGATGACCAGCACGGCCAGGGTGGCTGAGAAAGCCTGATCGAGCTGTCCGCCAGTAATCAGCCAACCAGCGGCGGTCAGGGCCGCGATCGCGAACACGCACGGCACGAACACCGAGGCGATCCGGTCGGCGAGTCGTTGCGCCTCGGCCTTCTGCGCCTGCGCCTGTTCGACCAACCGGACCATGCCGGCGAACTGGGTGTCGGCGCCCACCGCAGCCGCCTCCACGATCAGCCTCCCGTCGAGCACCGTCGTGCCGCCGACGACCTGCGATCCGGGACGCGCCCGCACCGGTTTGGCCTCGCCGGTCATCGCGCTGATATCCACCGCGGCGGACCCTTCGACGACGAGTCCGTCGGCGGCGATCGTCTGACCGGGGCGGACAACGAAGCGCTGCTGCTCTTGCAGCTCGTCTGCGGGAATGACCGATTCCGACCCGTCAGCCTGCAGTACCGCTACATCCTTGGCGCTGAGCGCGGCCAGCGCCCGCAGGGCGCCGCCGGCCCGCGACTTCGCCCGGGCTTCGAAGTAGCGGCCCGCCAATACAAACACCGTCACGCCTGCGGCGACTTCGAAGTAGATCGCGTCACTGCCCAGCAGTGCCTGCCAGACACCCCGCCGCTCGGTGGTCGGGTGGACGCTGAAGACGGTATAGAACGACCAGATGGTGGCGGCCGTGATGCCCACGGAGATCAACGTCTCCATCGACGCGCCGCCGTGCATCGCGTTGCGCAGCGCGATGCGGTGGAACGGCCACGCCGCCCACAGCACCACCGGCAGGGCCAGCCCGGTCAGCACCCACTCCCAGCCGGTGAAACGGGAGCTGGGCAGTACCGCGAACAACACCGACAGGTGCGCCAGCGGGACAAAGCACACGGCGGCGACCGCCAACCGGATGAGCAGATATCGCGCACGGTCGGCGTCGGGGTCGCTGCCGAGGTCACCGCCGCGGCGCACCTTGGCGTCATACCCCGCAGCGCGGACCGCCTCGCACAGCTGGTCAGCCGTGACGTTCTCACCGGATTCGACGGTCGCGACCCGGGTCGCGAAGTTGACCGAGGCACGCACGCCGGGCAGTTTGTTGAGAGTCGATTTCACCCGGTGAGCGCAGGCGACGCACGACATCCCGGTGATGTCGAGTCGGACGACCTCGAGCTCTGGGTGCGCCTCAGTGGGGGCGGTCGTCGCCGTCATCGTGGGTCCTCATCTCGTGAAAATGCGTTCCGACTAGATCAGTCGTAGCAACCAGCCCGCTAGTTCCCACCTCGTCGTGGAAGTTATGCCCTATTCTCAACATCCGTGGCGACAGGTGGCGACGACGACCAGATCACCCAGCTCGCCAAGTGCGCCGGACGAGGCGACCAGGCCGCGCTCACGCAGTTCATCCAGGCCACCCAGCGCGATGTGTGGCGGATGGTCGCTTATCTCACCGATCCCGCCAGCGCCGACGATCTGACGCAGGAGACGTTTCTGCGGGCGATCGGCGCGCTGCCGCGCTTCGCCGGGCGTTCCACCGCCCGCACCTGGTTGCTGTCGATCGCGCGTCGCGTCGTGGTCGATCAGATCCGGCACAACACGAGCCGGCCGCGCACTACTCACGTGGTCGATCTCGACACGGCGCTCGCCGCCGGCCAGGCGGTGGGCCCGCGCGGCAACCGGATCGAGAACATGGTGGAGATCCGGATATTGATCGACGGACTCGACCCCAAACGGCGCGAGGCCCTGGTGCTGACCCAGATCCTCGGGCTGTCCTACGACGAAGCAGCCGAGGTGGCCGGGTGTCCGGTCGGTACCGTCCGCTCCCGGGTGGCCCGGGCGCGCGACGATCTGCTGCGCGCCGCCAGCGAGAGCGACCGCACCGGCTAGTTCAGCGCTTGAGCGCAGGATGACTGCGGGTGAGCAGCGGCAGCATCCACTCCGGTGGTGCGATCCGGAACAGTCCGGACGAGATCCGGTTGACCAGACCCGGTACGACGACGGCCTTGCCGGCGGCCAGCCCGTCGATTCCGGCCTGCGCCACCTTATCGGCCGGGACCCACATCACCCGAGGTAACGCCGCGTCGGCCTCTTCCTTGGAGAATCCGGCCGCTTCGCCGAAGCCGGTGTCCACCGGGCCGGGGCACAGCGCCGTCACCGAGACGCCGGTGCCCGTCAATTCACCCCGCAGGCTGTGGGAGTAGGACAGCACGAACGCCTTGGCCGCGCCGTAGGCTGCTTGCCCCGGCAGCGGCCCGAACGCGGCCACCGAGGCAACGTTGAGGATGGCGCCGCGATGGCGGTCCACCATGCCCCGCAGGAACCGGCTGCACAGGTCGACGACAGCGGCGACGTCGACCTCGACCAGGTTGAGTTCCTGCTCGGGGTCGGATTTCGCGACGACGCCCGTGGTGGACAGCCCGGCGTTGTTGATCAGGATGTCAGGGGTCAGGCCGAGGGCGGTGACGCGGTCCAGCAGGCTAGCCCGGTCGGTGCGATCGGACAGGTCGGCGGGCAGTGGATGCGCCGATGCGCCCAATCGGGCGGCGATCTCTTCGAGGCGGTCGGCGCTGCGCGCCACCAACACCACCTGATAGCCGCGTTTCGACAGGATCTGGGCGAGCTGCTCGCCGATACCCGACGAGGCACCGGTGACGATCGCGGCGCGGTCCTTACCGGCTGGTGGGAGGGCCATCTACTGACCGTACCCGGTATCTCAGCAGCGCTCGGCGCCCCGCTCCATCAAGCGGAAAGCGCTGGCCGACCGGCTCGGTTGGCTGCGCCGCACGGCGTGCCACGCGTGGCAGGCCCGCGCCTTGATGGGTGCGACGATGTCAGCGCCACTGGGGCCCGGATTCATCCAGTTGTGTAGTGCTGTCACGGCAGTGGTCCCTCGTCAGTGCGACTCGTGTTGTCCTCGGCGAGTGCCGGGTCGGTGCGGCGGATGAGTCACTTGTTGAATTGCAGTCTGTCCCCTTTACATCATGGCCGCCCTCAGGTGAACAACGAGAGAACCGGCTGTGTGGGATCCGGCACAACTGCGTGGGGCGGGCCGCGACGTCACACCATGCGGCTTCCGCGCTTCGCAATGCGCACTGTCGTGTCAGTCAACGAAACGTCGTGACCCGCTGTACACCGGACGTGCGGTGCCACGGCCGCACCGCAGCCGTCGTGGACGAGCTCCATCGCACCGGCCTCGCCCTGCAGCAGTCTGCCGAATTCGATCAGGCTGACGAGCACCGGGAACAGGGCGCGGCCACGCTCGGTGAGCACGTATTCGTAACGGGTGCGCTGGCCCGGCTGTTGATAGGGCCGCTTTTCCAGCAGGCCCGCGTCGACGAGTTGGCGCAGCCGTTTGGCCGCGATCTGTTCGGTCACCCCGGCGCGGCGCGCCAGATCGTCGAAGCGCCGTTCACCGAAGAACGCCTCCCGTAGCAACACCATCGCTGAACGGGTGCCGATCAGCTGCAGCGCGTGTTCCATCGGGCACCAGTCCGCCGCCGCCCAACGGTCCCGATCAGCTAGCTGGCCCGCTAAGTTCATGTCTGTCCTGTTGTGCTGCAATCGATTACGGATGGATGATCAGACAGTTGCTGGTCGCCGTGGCCAACAGCTTGCCGGTGCCGCTGGTCAGCACCGCTTCGGCGAGCGCGGTACGGCGGCCGAGGTGTTTGACGGTTCCGGTGGCGCGCACCGGTCCGGTGTCGACGCTGATGGCGCCGATGAAGCGCACCGACAGATCGAGGCTGGTGTAGGCGACGCCGGCCGGCAGCATGCTGTGGACCGCACAGGCGGCGGCCGAGTCCAGCAGCGTGCAATACATGCCACCGTGGACGGAACCGATCGGGTTGTAGTGGAATTCGGCCGGCGTCATGGTGAAGACGGCGGTCCCTTCCGAGACAGCCTCCAGTCGCGCACCGATCGTCGTCATCACCGGCGGCGGCGCCACTTCGCCGTCGACCATGGCCTTGAGGAAGTCCAGCCCGCTGCGGTTGCGCGCCGCGTTGGCCGGCTCCAGCGGATCGGCCCATTCGATGGTCCGGGTTCGCCCGGCTCGTCGGGTATCGCAGGTTGTCTCGGTCACAGCGACCATCCTCACCGCTGACTAAACTCGAGTCAAGTCAGTGTCGTCTTGGTCACTCGGCGGTATTCAGGAAGCGGTCATCGCAGCACGTTCGAGGTCCAACAACTGCTCGCCGTGCAATTCCTCGTCGTAGGCGCGGCGCCCGCCCCGCGCCCCGAACAAGCGCTTGGAGATCACCAGGTACAGGACGGCGGCAATGTTGATGGTCAGGGTGGCCACCCTGGTGGTGGTCACTCCCTTGAGCAGGTCGTGAATCTCCAGCGGCAGAAAGACAGACGTAGCCACCACCGCGAAGTACTCGCCCCAACGTTTGAGCAACCAGAGGCCGATGCCTTCCACGATCTGCAGCACGGCGTATGCGGCGAGCAGGCAGGTGATCAGCGCCAGCGTGGAAGGCTTTGCCGCCAAGGCCTTTTCCAGCTCGTGGATGGCCGACATCTGATCGACCTTGAAGCCGGCGGCGCGAAAGATCGGCAAGTCGCGATCGAGGGTGGCCTGAATGGCTCCGCGCGATCCGCGAAACGTCCAGACCGCCCACGCAGCCAGACCCAGAATCACAGCGCGCCCGAGTCTTTCGACGGCCAGCGCACGGATGATGATGGCTTGACGCAGGGCCTTGCCGCGCATGATCAACGGCGCGTCCTCCGGGCGCCCGCGACCGTGCGGCTCGCCGAGCGCGAAATCACCACAGCGCAGGCAGCGCCACACGTCGCCAAGGTTGGTCTTGGCATGCAGCCGGTCGGCCAGCGCCTCGTCGTCGGGGGCGTAGGTGGCGTGGCCGGCGAACGCGCAGGTGATCAACTCCCACCGGTTCAGGGCACGGTTCCTGGCTTTGGTCACGCGCGCTCCTTCGGGGCCGGTGTGCGACCGGTCCGACGCCGGCATGCGCAGATCATTCAATGTGGGTAGCAGACAACGCAAGCGGATCCGTGCCGCGGCATTACGTCCTTGCGACACCACCGACTCCTCGGCATCGAACCATTCGACGGCAAGAACCCCCGTTCCATAGAGTGAGTCCTTGAACATTCGGGGCTGAATCTCGAATGTTCGAAAATCAGGAAGAGGGTCTGTGGCGATGCGGGCAGTGGTATTGCGTGGCGGCAAGTTGGAAGTGCGCGATACCGCCGACCCCCGGCCCGGCCGCGGGGAGCTGTTGTTGCGGACGCTCAGTACCGCGATCTGCGCCTCCGACGTGCACTTCATGGATCACCCGGAATTGGGCGTCAACGACCCCACCGGCCGATCGCTTTACGACGCCGACCGGGACGTGGTGCTCGGTCACGAGTTCGTCGGCGAAGTAATCGAGCTCGGACCCGACTGTTCGGATCAGTGTGCGCTCGGCACCCGCGTAACGGCCATGCCGGTCCGCCTGGTGGACGGCGGTGCCGGAGGCATGCGCATCATCGGCCAGCATCCTGAAGCGCAGGGCAGCTTCGGTGAACTGCTGGTGGTCTCCGAGGCAGCTGCCAAACCTGTCGACAGTGAAATCTCCAGTGACGCAATCGCGCTCACCGATGCCTTCGCCGGCGGCGAATTCTATGTGCGGTCGGCGGCCGTCGCGCCCGGTGAAGTCCCGATCGTCGTCGGTGCCGGCGCGGTCGGGTTGTCTGCCGTTGCCGCCCTGGCGAGTCGCGGCCTGGAGCCGATCGTCGTGTCCGACTTCAAGGCCGAACGACGCGAACTGGCCCGGAACGGATTCGGTGCCCACGTTGTGGTCGACCCCGCCGAGCAGTCGGCGTTCGACGCATTCCGCGAGATTCGCAGTCAGCGCGGATTGCCCGGGCCGGCAGTCATTTTCGAGTGTGTCGGCGCCCCCGGCCTTATTCAGCGGCTCGTCGAAGATGCCGAATTCGGCACCCGGATCTATTGCGCCGGCGGCTGGTACACCGGCGACACCCTGGACATCACCACTGCCACCCGGCAAGGGGTCACCATTCAATTCGGTGGCGGCCCACATCCGCAGGACTGGTACGGCACGCTCGAGGCGATCGTCTCGGGACGACTCGACCCATTACCCAGCGTGGGCAAGGTCATCACCCTCGACGAAGTGCCCGACGCGCTCGACCTCGCCCGCCGATCCGATGGTCCGCCCCGGATCGTGGTTCATCCCAACGGAGCCGTCGAATGACTGAACGCGAAGACCGCCAGGATATTTCGGAGCTGTTGGTGCGTTATGCCACGGCCATCGACCGGCGCCAATGGCAGCTACTCGGCACGGTTTTCGCCGCCGAGTGCGACGTGGACTACGGCGAGATCGGCACCTGGACGAGCGCTTCCGCGGTCGCGGAGTTCATGGAACTGGCGCACGCGATGGCCGGATACACGTTGCACCGGCTGAGCAACATCGCGATCACCGTCGAGGGTGACCGCGCCGAGGCCCGCACCTACATCGACGGCCTGATCATGGCGGCCGACAACCAGGGTGGTGTCAACGCGGTCGGCTTCTACGACGATGTGCTCGTCCGCACGAACGAAGGCTGGCGCATATCGAAGCGCCAATTCACGTCGGTGCGCATCACCGCGGTGAGCTAGGAGTGCCGATGAGCTTCGCCGCGAAGTACGGCCCGTGGGCATTGGTCGCGGGCGCATCCGACGGCGTGGGTGCCGCGTTCGCCATGGGCCTGGTACAGCGCGGGGTCAACGTCGTGCTGCTGGCGCGGCGCCGGGACGTGCTAGATCAAGTTGCCGCACAGATTAATTCGGCGACTCACGCGCAAACGCGGACTCTGGCAGTCGATCTCGCGCAACCGCACGCGGCGACCATCATCGCCGAAGCCACCAGTGATCTGGAGATCGGCTTCCTGGTGTACTGCGCGGGCGCCGACCCGAATTTCGAGCCGTTCCTGGCCAACTCGGTCGAGGCCGCGGAGTCGATGGTGCACCGCAACTGCATGGTGCCGATGCAGCTGTGCCACCACTTCGCTCCGGCGATGGTCGAGCGGGGGCGCGGCGGCATCGTCCTCTTCGGATCGGGCGCCGGATTCGCCGGCGCACCCAACATGGTCGCCTACGGCGCCTCCAAGGCATTCGATATGGTCTTCGCCGAGGCGTTATGGGCTGAACTGCACGGCAAAGGCATTGACGTCCTGGGCTTCATCCTGGGTAAGACCGACACCCCCGCACTGCGCGAACTCGAATACCGCCGCGGTCAGATCACATCGGCCGACGACATGCCACCCGGCGCGGCCCCTGTCGACGAGGTGATCAGCGAAGCGTTCGACAACCTGACGAACGGTCCGACCTGGATCGTCGGTGAAGACATGCGCGCGGCGATGCAGATGCTCGGATCGCTGACGCGCAACCAGGCGGTCAACCTGATGGCGCAGGCCAGCGCTGCGGCGATGGGCACACCTCCGCACTAGCCTGCCAGCTGATCAGCACCCGTCCGTAGAGCAGCCGGCGGACGCGGGCTCCGGGGAGCACCGCGCGAACGTGCGTGCGCAGCTGCGAAAACGTATCCGGCGGAGGCCATTTGATCGGCGCGGTGTGCTCCCATTTTCCCTTGACCTGGTTGACGACCGCGCAGGCCACCCAGCTGGTCAGGTGCCACAAACTTTCTCGCAGGGCAGGTTTGACGAAGCTGACCACGGCCAGCGTTCCGCCGGGTCGCACCAGGCTCGCCAATCTTGCCAGCGCGGCTCGGGTGTCGTCGATGTGGTGCAGGGCGGCGTTGGACACCACGGCGTCGAACCCGGGCAGATCGGCCGTCATGACGTCTGCATGTGTCCAGCGGACCGAAGTACCGGCAAAGCGAGCCCGGGCACGCCCCAGTACGGGAGCGTCGATGTCGATCGCGGTGACCTCGGGTATTCGAGCGGCCAGGCGGGCGGCCAGAAAGCCGTCACCGCACCCGACGTCGAGCACCTGGCGCGCGGTGGGCGGGACGGTCGCATCGACCAAAGAGTCGTAGTGGATGTTGATGTTCCACGGTCGTTCCGCCGACACGCAGCCAACCTAACCGCTCGACCACCCTATTCTTCGCCTGGGGACGTTTTAGTCAGGACGTGCGCAGAGGAGATGCAATGAGTCAGTACCGGGAAGTGCTGGTCGTGGTCGGCGTGGGCGGCATGGGTCAGGCCATCGCCCGGCGGCTCGGTCCGGGCAAGACGGTACTGCTGGCCGATAACAACGACGCCACCCTGAGCTCGGTGACCGACGCGCTGGTCACGGATGGGTACGAGGTGCAGAGCCAACGCGTCGACGTGTCGGCCGCGGAGTCAGTGCACGCACTCGCCGACTTCGCCGCCTCCCTCGGCACCGTTACCCAGTTGGCGCACACCGCCGGCCTGTCCCCGGCACAGGCTTCGGCACAGGCGGTGATGGCCGTCGATCTGCTCGGTGTCGCCCTGGTGCTGCAGGAATTCGGCGAAGTGATCGCGCCGGGCGGGGCCGGCGTGGTGATCGCCAGCATGGCCGGCCACCTCTTCCCGCCGTTGACCGCAGACCAGGAAAAGGCGTTGGCGCACAATCCGCCCGCGGAGTTGCTGGACCTCGAATTCATCAGCAGCGTCACCGAATCCACGTTTGCCTATCCGATCGCCAAGCAGGCCAACCTCATTCGGGTCCGAGCTGCCAGCGCACAATGGGGCGAACGCGGTGCGCGGATCAACTCGATCAGCCCGGGCATCATCTCCACTCCCATGGGTCAGGAAGAGTTGGCATCCGCGGTCGGTGACGGTATGCGGGCGATGATCGCGATGTCGGGCACCGGCCGCATCGGCACTCCCGACGACATCGCGGCCGCGGCCACATTTCTGCTCGGCCCCCAGGCATCTTTCATCACCGGCGCCGACCTGCTGGTCGACGGCGGGGTAGTCGCTGCCCTCAAGGCCGGGAACCGCTGACAGCCCAGCGACCTGACTACCGTTCGTCGTATTCGTGCAGAGTTTGACCGGCATACTCGCTGATGGTCACGTATCCCCGTCCATCGGGGTGGAATGCGATCGCCTCACCCTGCCGTTCGGCCGCGACCGGCCCCTCCACCGGTTGCTCGCTGAACGGTGACCAGGAGCTGCTGCCGGTGCTGCGGTCCCATAACAGCACGTCGTCGTAGGTGCGCACCGCCAACTGCGACCCGTCCGGCGAGAAGTCAGCGCTGGTGACGAGTTGTTCGTCAGCCGCCGAAAGGTTCAGTGTGGCAACGTGTGTCAGTGTCCTGGTGGCCGGGTTGGCGCCAGCGGTGCTCCACCCGCTGTCCGGTGTCGAATACACCCGGGAGACGTCTCCGTCAGTCTTCTCGATGAGCAACATGTTGTGGTGGACCGGATCGACCGCCAGCGCTTCGGAATTGAGCCTCAGCCCGTTCGGGTAAACCAGTTTCTGCTGCTGGACGCCGGTCAGCGTCGTGTTCGTCGGGTTGTTCGCGGTGCCGGTGACGATCGGCTCCTCGACACGGTAAATGGTTACGCTGCTTCGTGATTGACCGTTATCGCCGATGTCGCCGACATAGATGTAGGACTTGCCGTCCGGCCCCTTGGCCACCTCGATGTCCTCCCAGTCGTTGGCGGTTGCTCCACTGAGTTGGTAGGTGGCCAGCGTCTGGCCGGTCTTGGCGTCGATCGCGAAGATGCGCGCGGTGTCCCCGGAATCGTTGTGCACCCAGTAGACGTCCGGGTTGTTGATGCCCGAATCGATGCCGGAGATCTCGGTCAGATTGGCGTCGGTGACGGTTCCGCCGTTCGACGAAACCAGGTCACCGTCGCGGGCCGCCGCCACGGCATTCGGCCGCGGTGGTTCGCTCGGGGTGCCGGGATCGGTCGGGGATCCAGGGTTCGTCGCTGTGGCTCCCGACGCCCCGGCGGCACCGTCAGCACCCAGCAACCCACCGGACCCGCCAGCGCCACCCGCGCCCGGAATCTGGCCGGTGCCGCCGCGGCCACCGACGCCACCGTCACCGGAAAGCCAACCGCCGTCACCGCCGCGACCACCGGCAGGAGCCGCAGCCATGGCATCGACAGCCGCGCCACCCTGACCACCGGCGCCACCGCGTCCGATCAATCCGGCGCTGCCACCGCGGCCGCCCGCGTGACCGGCGGCGCCCGAGCCACCGTCGCCGCCGTCGCCGTACAGCAGTCCGCCCGCGCCGCCGTCCTGTCCAGTGCCGGGCAGGCCATCCGTGCCGGTGCCGACCAACGGGCGACCCAGCAGAGTTCGGGTGGGTACGTTGACCAGGTCCAATGCCAGTGCGGCCGCGTTGTGTGTCTCGGCCGTTGCGTACGCGCCCGCCCCCGAACCCAGCAACTCGACGAACCGGGTATGGAACGCTCCGACCTGCGCGCTCAGGAGTTGATACTCGCGACCATGCTGGGCGAACAGGGCTGCCACCGCGGTCGACACCTCATCGTCGGCCGCGGCCGGTATCCCGGCAGTTGGTAGCGCCGCGGCGGCGTTCGCCACTGCGAGGGCCAACCGGACGCGCCCCAGTTGAGTTGCTGCCGCCGACAACAACTCCGGTGCCGTTACCACGTACGACATGGCCGCCTCCGTCCACCGCTCATATAATCAATCGATTGATCGTAAATGGAACGCGCCGTTCAGGGACCGGAAACAGGAAATTAATTGATCAGTCGATCACTTCAGGCGGCGTGAATCTCGGGCAATAGGTCCGGCCCCGCTCCAGGATTCGCCCGACGCTGCAATCAATCAGTTGATCGCATCAGAGCTGCTGCTGCCGAAGAGTGCCCCGGCGACCAGGACCTTGGACGCGCCGAGCGCATCGTGGAAATCCGCCGGCGCCAGGGTGGCTGCCAGTTCGGTCAACCCGTAGATCAGCGCGTAGACAGCCTCCAGCACGGCCTGCGGATCGGGGTCCGGCCCGAGCTCTCCGTTCTGGTGTGCATCGCCGACGATGTCGGCGAGAATTTCGCGGACCGACTCGAACCCCGGGCGCGTGTCACCGGAGGCGCCATCGCTGCCGATGTTCTCGGCCCGAATCGCCCACTCGAAAGCAGCCAGGTCGGGGTAGTCCCGCAGTAGCTCTCCACACTCCTCGAGCACTGCTGTAATGCGGTCGACGACGGTGCCCGCGGCTGCGGCGGCGCGGCGTAACCGTGGCATCGCGGTTTCGGACCGGGTCGCGATGGTCGCCCTGATCAAGTCCGATTTGTTCGGAAAATAGTTGTACAGGCTGGCACTTGTCACGTGCGCCAACTGTGCGATCTGGCGGATCGTCGCCCGGGAGTATCCCACCTCGGCCACACACTTCATCGTTGCCAGGATGACCCGCTGCCGAGTCTGTTCGCCGCTGGCGCCGGCCGGACGCCCCAGCTGCGTGCGGGCCATGCGTCTCGTGTCCTCACCGGCCCGATCGGCCGCTCGCAGGTGCTGCACCGAACGCGGCACATCGGTCGAATATATTCGACCGATCAATTATTTCCGGTGTCCGCGGCGGTACCTGGCGTGACCGGCGGCTCTTCCCCACTCGGTCGGCCGGTCGGCGCCAGCGGCGAGCAGACCCGTCGGCGAATCATCCACGCGACGATGAAGTGTGTGGCCACGACCGGCTACTCCCAGGCATCCATTCGCGAGATCGCCCGCGCCGCCAACATGACCAGCGGCAGCCTCTATCACTACTTCCCCAATAAGGCCGAACTGATCCGAGCGACCGGGGAAGAGATCGAGCAGATCGTCCTGCCGCGGCTGCGCGACGCCGCTGCCCGGTCCGACGAGATCGTCGACCGACTCGAGGCGGTACTGGACGAGTCCAAGGCTCTGATGCGCGACTACCCCGCCTTGGCCGGATTTCTGCAGGCCACCCGTGCGCAGGGCACCACGCAGTCGCGTCCCGAAGGCCCGCAGTACCCGGGATCCAGGGCACTGCGCGACGTCGTCACCGAGATCATCGACGACGCCCGAAGCCGCGGCACGCTGTCTCCGAGCACCAGCACGACCGCCGCGACCGAAGCCGTGTGCGCGCTCACCCGAGGCCTGTCCGAGCAGGCCGCGCGGCTGTCGCCGCAGGCATACGACGCCACCCTGGAGTCGATCAAACAATTGCTCAAAGGCACTCTCTTTGGCATCCCGACCGAACGGTGACCAGAGTCTGCTGGCTACGCCACACAGCATTACCGCAGGTGCAGGCACACCCCACCGGCTCGCTAGGTACCGGTCGAGCCGCTAAAATTTCTCGTCGTCGTTACGCTTGCATTGGTTTGGGATGCGGTGAGGAGGGAAAAATAATGCCCATGATTTCGCGTGTTCTGGGGTCCGCGGCTGCCGTAGCCGCAGGGGTGAGTTCGGCAATATTCATGCCCGTCATACCGTCCGCGTCGGCGGTGCCGCCGTGCCCGGATGTGCAGGTGGTGTACGCCAGGGGTACCGGGGAAGACGGTTTGGGCGCCACGGGTCAGGCGTTCGTGGATTCTCTGCGGCCCCGGATCGGTGCGCAGTCGATGGACGTGTACTCGGTCAACTACCCCGCCAGCGACGAATGGGCCACCGGGATCGATGGCGTCCGGGATGCCGGTGCGCACGTCAACTCGATGGCAGGTGCGTGCCCGAAGACCAAGATGGTGCTCTCCGGCTTCTCCCAGGGCGCGGCCGTGATGGGCTTCGTCACGTCGGCCCGGGTGCCCGACGGGGTCGACCCCGCCACGGTGCCCAAACCGCTGGACCCCGGGGTGGCTGATCACGTCGCCGCGGTGGTGTTGTTCGGGACGCCGAATGCGCGGGCCATGGAGTTCCTCGGTCAGCCGCAGGTGGCGATCGGACCGCTGTACCAGGCCAAGACGCTGAAGATCTGCGCCATCGACGACCCGGTTTGCTCCGAAGGCGTCAACTTCGCCGCCCACAACTCCTACGCCGACGATGCGGCGGCGATCGATCAGGGTGCCGCGTTCGCGGCCAGTCGGGTCGGCGCGCCGGGTCCGGCGCCGGCGCCGCCTCCGGCCGGGTTCGGGGAATAGTCGCTGCGACCAGGGACCGGGCGTGCATCTCACAACATGGCGCGTCGCCCCGTGCAGGTGTCGTTGAGACGCACACTCGGTGCTGCGGCGATCAGGCGTAGCGGTCGCGCAGCTTGGTGAGCGTTGCCTCGATACCGGTCGCGTTGGATTTCGCGAAGCCCATCCGCTCGTAGTACTTCAGCTTGTTCTTCAGCGTTCCGGCGCTGTGGTAGTCGAAAGTCTCGGTGACCCGGGTCAGCGTCGGGGAGAGTGCCTCGAACTCCCAACGCCACCGGTGCCCCAGCGGATGACGCCATTCGACCACCTTGTCCGGTTCCAGCACGGTCACCGTGCTGGTGATGCGGTATGGCACGCCCAGCATCTTCATATGGGTCGAAAACTTCGATCCTTCAACAAGATTGGCCGGCGTCTTGATGTTGTCGCGAACCGTGCCGGATCCGTCGAGTTCACTGTGACGCCGGGGATCGGCTGCCATCTCGAACAGTTCGGTCGCCGGGGCGGCAACCTCCACCGATCGACTGACCCGCCGTGGTCCGGCATCGACGACGTTGATCGTCATCGTGTCTCCCTTTCTCTCAATTGTTGCGGCTCTGCGAAATTCGGATCCCAGGCCGCGGACGGCACGACGCGCGCCGGCCAGCGGCCGGATTTGACCAGTCGCGTGACCTCGTCGCGCAGTAGCACCCCGACCTTCGCGGCGAACTCGCGGGGCACCTCGAGCGCAGCAGTGGCCGCGACACCGAGCTGATGACTGATCTCCGGTTCGCAGATCGGTGCATACCGCAGCAGGCCGGCCCTTACCTCCGTGTCGCAGGCCGACAGCGGCAACACCGCATGCGCCAACCCCGCCCCGACCAATGACTTCGCCACGTCGGGCGAGTCCGTCGAAAAGCGGGCTGTCACAGTGACTTTGAGACGCAACGCGGTGTTCTCCAAGGTGTTGCGGATCCCGGTGGGCGCACCGGGCAACACCAGCGGCATAGTGGCCAGTTCGGTGAACCGGACCGGGACGTCCGGTGCCAACCCGGATGCGGGACCGCCCACCAGCACCAGCTCTTCGACCAGCAGTGGACGGAAGAACAGCCGGTCGTCGGGCACCGGATTGATCACCGCGAGGTCGATCGCGCCATGGAGCATCCGCTGCACCAGATCGTCGGTGTCGGCGACCGCCAGGTGGATGTGGACGTTGGGAAACGCCGCGGCAAGACCGCCCGACAGCGGAGCCGCCAGCACGCCGGCCGCGGTAGGCACCACGCCGAGCAGCAGGCCACGCTCGATCCGCGCCAGCGGGGACCCGGCGTATTGCACGGCGAGTTCCAATTGACGCAGCGGCGCGGCGGTCGACGCCCGCAGCCGCTCGCCCTCCTCGGTCAGCACCACACCTCGCCGCGTCCGCTGGAACAGCGTGATGCCGAGATCTTCTTCGAGCAGCCGGACCTGGCGACTCAGGGCCGGCTGCGCGATGCCCAGGGCGGTGGCGGCACGTGTGATCGAACCTTCTTCGGCTATCCGCAGGAAGTACTTGAGCCGATGAGTGTCCATCACCTCCACATCTACCAGCCATACAAATCGAGCATGACTGGTTTTCTGAATCGGTATTACCTGAGCTGCGCATTTCGGTCATATCGTCGGCGTGAGCCGCCCGGTGTTGCCGGCCCGGTGCAGCTGTCTGGTCGAGTGGAACGTGGGGTCTGAATGCCGCAGGACGTCGAGACCGATTGGGTGCAGCTACTCGGATTGGACCAACTGCCGGAGCACGTCGTCGGTAAACGGGTTACCGACCTGATGGACCTGTCCGGCAAGAAGGCGTTCGTCACCGGCGCTGGTGGTGACGGGCTGGGCCAGGCCATTGCCCACCGCCTCGGCGGTCTCGGCGCAGATGTGGCACTGATCGGTCGCACCTTCGAGAAGGTCCAGCGGCGCGCGCAGGAGGTCGAACAGCGCTGGGGTGTCCGCGCCGTCCCGGTCAAGGCCGACATGTCGCAGTGGGACCAGGTGCACCAGGCTGTCGATCAGGCCTACGCCGAGCTCGGTGGGCTGGACATCATGGTGAATAACCCGGTGATGGTGGCTGCCGGTCCCTTTGAGAAGCAGACCCAGCAGGAGATCGACTACACCGTGCTGGGCAGCTTGACCATGATGATGTACGGCGCGCACGCCGCGCTGCAGCACCTGCTGCCGCAGCAGTCGGGCAAGATCATCAACATCGGAGCCGTGGGCGGCCGCATCCAGCAGCGCGGTCTGGTGGTCTACAACTCCTGCAAGGCGGGCGTCATCGGGTTCACCCGCAACCTGGCCCACGAGGTGGCTCCGCGGGGAGTCAACGTGTTGGGCGTGGCGCCGGGAATCATGATCAAGGCGGAGATGCGCCAGTATCTGCTGGACCCGCAGGATGACCGGCAGCGCGCCGGCCGCGACGCGATTCGCGAGGCGATCACCCACCAGGTCCAGCTTGGCCGGGCTTCATTGCCCGAGGAAGCCGCCAACGTCGTCGCGTTCCTGGCGTCCGAGGCCGCCGACTACATGTGCGGGCAGACCATCGATGTCGCCGGCGGGCAGTGGATGGGATGAGCGACCCCATGACTCGACCACTTTCGGGACGCGTGGCGTTGATCACCGGCGCGGCACGCGGGCAGGGCCGTGCACATGCGGTACGGCTCAGCGCCGACGGCGCCGACGTCATTGCGGTGGATCTGGCCGGACCCTTGCCGGCCAGCGTGCCGTACGACTCGCCGACGCCGGCCGACCTCGCCGAGACCGCACGGCTGGTACAGGACAACGGCCGGAAGGTCATCACTGCCGAGGTGGACGTACGCGATCTGGACGCGCTGCGCGGAGCGGTCGACTCCGCCGTGCGCGAACTCGGCCGATTGGACATCATCGTCGCCAACGCCGGGATCTGCAGCCCCGCGCCCTGGGATCAGATCAGCGCGCAGGCATTCCGCGACACCATCGACACCAATGTGATCGGCACCTGGAACACCGTGATGGCCGGGGCCCAGCACCTCATCGACGCCGGCCGTGGCGGATCGATCATCCTGATCGGTTCCGCCGCGGGGATCAAGATGCAGTCGTTCATGATCCACTACACGGCCAGCAAGCACGCCGTCGTCGGCATGGCGCGCGGATTCGCCGCCGAGCTGGGCCGGTACAACATCCGCGTCAACAGTCTGAACCCGGGAGCGGTCGCCACGCCGATGGGCACCGGCCGGATGCGGGAGGCGCTGCAATCGGCGGCCGACACCTACCCACACCTGCGCGGCATGCACAAACCGTTGTTGCCCGACGGCATCGCGCAACCAGAAGACATCTCCGACGCGGTCGCCTGGCTGGCCTCCGATCAATCCAAATTCGTGACGGGAAGCCAACTTTCGGTCGACATCGGGGTTGGTTACTGCTGATGCGCGGACTGCGGGGCAAGACTTTCTGCATCGCCGGCGGTGCTACCGGGATAGGGGCGGCCACCGCCAAACGGTTGGCCGACGAAGGCGCGCGGGTTGCGATCGGCGATATCAACGTCGACGCGGCCACAGCCACCGCCGAACAGATCACCGAGGCGGGCGGCGCGGCCATCGTCGTCGAATTCGACCTCGCCCATGAGAGGTCGGCCCGCCACTTCGTCGAGCGGACCCTCGCGGAATTCGGCGCGGTGCATGGTCTGCACAATGTCGGCGCCGACCTGTCCGAGGACAACCTGGGACGCGATACCACGATCCTGGACACCGACCTCGACGTGTGGCACCGGACATTGGAGGTCAACCTGCTGGGCTACGTCCGCACGATCCGAGCGGTTCTGCCGCATCTGCTCGAAGCCGGCGGCGGCAGCATCGTCAACACATCCTCGGGTGCGGCATTGGGCAGCGACCCGATGCACGTCGCCTACGGCGCGTCCAAGGCCGCGGTGAATCACCTCACCCGCCACGTCGCGGTCAACTGGGGCCGGCACAACATCAGGAGCAACGGGGTCATGCCCGGCCTCGTGATGGGCGAGACCCAGGAGCGGCAGAACGACCAGCAACTTCAGCAGGCCTTCCTGACGTTCGGCAAGACCACCCGCCTGGGCAGACCCGACGACCTCGCCGGCGTGGTCAGCTTCCTGTTGTCCGACGAAGCGGAATGGATCACCGGCCAGGTCTGGTACATCGGCGGCGGTTCACACCTGCGGCAGTGACCCACAGCTGTGACTGCCACAACACTCGGGCGGCACACCGGCGTTTCCGGCCGAGTCGGCCGCCCCGGCCGTGGTACGGTTCGCTGCTGTGGTGTCGTCGCTGGTCAGCCTGGGTCGCAGCCCGAGTGGGGGCGTGCCCGGATCACGCGATCGATTGCGGCCGGGAAATGTCTGAGCTGAACCGACGCCGATTTCTCGGGTCGCTCGCCGTCTCCGCAGTGGCCAGCGTGGGTCTGGCCCGCTGCATGGTCGACCCGCAACCGCGAACGTTCGCCCAGACGCCGGCAGCTGCCGTGCCACTGCCCGCCGGTCCGACTGTCGCCGGCCTGCTGCCGCCGCCGCCCCCCAGTGCGCGCATCCGACTCCCCGGCGGGGGTGCGCTCAGCCAGCTGCCCGGGACCGGTGATCTGCTCGCCCTGACGGTCGACGACGGCACCAACAGCGAAGTGGTGCGTGCCTACACGCAGTTCGCCAAGGACACCGGTATCCGGATGACGTTCTTCGTCAACGGCATATACGACTCGTGGACCGACAACGTGGCGATGTTGCGGCCGCTGGTCGAATCCGGTCAGATCGAGCTCGGCAACCACACCTGGTCGCACCCCGACTGCACCTCGATCCCCCCGGGCGAGATCGCCAAGCAGCTCAGCCGCAACGACGAATTCCTTCGCAAGACGTATGGCGTTGGCGCCAAACCCTATTGGCGCCCGCCGTACGCCAAGCACAACGCGGCTGTCGACGCTGTGGCGGCAGACCTCGGATACACCGTGCCGGTGCTGTGGTCGGGTTCGCTGTCGGATTCCACGTTGATCACCGAGGAATACATCGTGAAGATGGCCGACCAGTACTTCACCCCGCAGTCGATTGTGATCGGACACCTCAATCACCTGCCGGTCACCCACGTCTACCCGCAGCTGGTCGACATCATCCGCGAGCGAAAACTACGCACCGTCACCTTCAACGACATCTTCCTGAAGACGCCGTAGCCTTTCCTGTCCACCCTCCCGCACACGGTCGCGGGGACAATTTCATGTCCATTGTCCTCGTCGGCCTCAGCACATGTGCGTATGCCGGTTAGCGGCGGATGCTGCAACATCGTCTGATCGATCAACAACACGTGGGGGCCGCACCAGAAGGCTGGGGCCGGCATCTTGCTGCCCAAACACGCTAGCCCGCAACGCATTCGCAAAGCCGTAGCGGCAACGCTGCACGACCCTCGCTACGAGCAAGCCGCCCGCAGTCTCGGGGTGGCGATCCGGCGCCGCGACGGAGCGCAGTTGGCAGCGGACGCGATCACCCAGTTCGCAGTGACATCGATGTCTCCCTGATCGGATCTCCAAATAGCTTGTCGGACAACAGCACCGTCACTGCGGGCTGATTAAGTTGTGCGAAGGGCACGCTCATGGGCGACCGAATCGAAAAGCCCACGACTCGGTGTTGAGTCGCGTCATCGACAAGAATGGCAAGAATGCCCGCTGCGACCCGGCTCACCACCCGAACTCCCGCCCATGAGTCGAATGAAAAGCGCCGGCAATAGATGGCTGAGAATGTGTTTCGACATCGACGCGCCGTAGGTTCGCTCGTCCTGGCTGGTTTGGCTGGCGCGACATCCCTGCTGGTCAGTTGCCAGGACCACCCGCCGGGACCAGGGGGCCAGCAGTCATCGCCGTCGCGCACCACGAAGCAGGCCGTGCACGGACCGGCCTTCCCGGAATGCGGTGGCGTCAGCGATCAGACCGTCGCGCAACTCACCAACGTGTCCGGCCTGGTCGTCACCGCTCGCAACCCGATGGGCTGTCAGTGGTTGCTGCACGGCAGCATCGACGGGCCGTGGTTCTCCTTCAGCTGGTTTCGCGGCAGCCCGATCGGGCGTGAACGCAAGAACGAGGACCTCACCCGCTCCACCGTCAGCGACGTCACCATCGACGGACACAGCGGCTACATCGCGGCAGGCACCGACCGGCTCGGCACCCGGTTGTGCGACGTTGCCGTCCAGTTCGGCGACGACTTCTTCGAATGGTCGATCCAGTTCACCAGGAAGCCGTTTCCCGATCCGTGCGAGATCGCCACTGAGCTGTCCCGCCGGACCATCGCGGCGGTGAAGTGACGGCGGCCGCCCGGGACCGTCAGCCCTCGAGCATCCCATCGATGATCAGGCGCAGCACCTGGCTGATCTCCTCGCGCGCCCGCTTCTGGTCGGCCGCCGTGGCGATCGCCATGGCGGCTTCGTCGAGTGCGCCGATCAACACGGTGGCCATCGGACGAACCGGTAGCGGTTGCAATTGGCCGGCCTCGATGGCCGCCGTGATCAACTGCTCGGTCATACCCAGGCTGTAACGCTGGGCAACGTCACGGAAGCCGGCCCAACCCAGCACAGCCGGCGCGTCCAGCAGGATCAACTGGCGCGCCTCCGGGTCCCCGGAGACCTCGAGCCAGGCGTCGACCGCGGCGCGGATCGTGTCGGCGGGCGTGGTGGCACCCGATGCAGCAACCAGCGTGGCCATCCGATTCATCAGATCCTGCTCCACCGCTTCGACGACGTCGCGGAAAAGCGCTGCCTTGTCGGCGAATTGGTGATACATCGCGCCTCGGGTCACGCCTGCTTCGCCGGCGATCTCCGGCGTACCGACGTCGGCGTAACCCCGCGATCCCCACAGCTTGCGGGCAGCCGAGACCAGCGCCGCGCGGGTTGCCGCGGAACGCTGTTCCTGAGTGCGCTTCTTGATTTCCATACACCCTGTTGGTAAATTACGAACAGACAGCCTGTTTGTAACATAGCGCGAGTAGGAGCTTGCCACGCCGACGATCGACATTAACGCCGGAACCATCCATTACGAAGCAACCGGACCCGCAGCCGGGCGTCCCGTCGTGTTCGTGCACGGATACCTGATGGGCGGCGAACTCTGGCGCGACGTCAGCACCCGCCTCGCCGAACAAGGACTGCGCTGCATTGCCCCCACCTGGCCGCTCGGTGCCCACACCCAAGCCCTGCGCGCCGGTGCCGACGCCACCATCACCGGCGTCGCCAGGATCGTCGCCGACACGCTGGCGGCGCTCGACCTCGACGACGTGGTCCTGGTCGGCAATGACACCGGCGGGGTGGTCACCCAGTTGGTGGCGGTGCACCATCCCGAACGGCTGGGGGCGCTCGTCCTCACGAGTTGCGATGCGTTCGAACACTTTCCGCCGCCGATCCTCAAGCCGGTGATCCTTGCCGCCAGGTCCAGGTCGTTGTTCCGCACCGCCATTCAAACCATGCGCGCGCCCGTCGCGCGCCGGCGCGCCTATGCGGGATTGGCCCACAACGACATTGACGATCTCACCGCGGTGTGGGTGCGCCCAGCGCTGTCCGACCTCGCGATCGCGGAGAACCTACGCCAGCTCTCGCTGTCGCTGCGCCCCGAGATCACCACCGGGGTCGCCGCACGGTTACCCGAATTCGGCAAACCTGCCCTCATCGCATGGTCGGGCGACGACAAGTTCTTCGACCTCGAAGACGGCCGACGACTCGCCTCGACGATTCCGAATGCCCGGCTCGAGGTCATCGAAGGGGCCCGCACCTATTCGATGGTCGATCAACCCGCGCGTCTCGCCGAGCTGTTGGCTACGGTCGCGGTGCCTGCGTAGCACGAGCGGTCCAGCCACGCTGGGCGCTCACCCGGCCGGGCCATGCGGCGACGGAGCTGATCGTCAGTGGCGGCCAGCACCCCAGCACCAGGTAGGCGGTGATCGGCAGGCCGTTGGTGGTGCGAGCGGGACTCACGGCGATCCGGTGAAGTACGGCAGCGTGACCTCGGAGTCGACCGCGTGGAATTGCACACGCACCCGCATCCCGATCCGCAGTGCATCGGCGGCCACGCCGACGATGTTGGTCAGCAGCTGATAACCCTCGTCCAAGGTGACAATTGCCGGCGCATAAGGCGGTTCGAATTCCGCGGTGACCGGCCTGTGCACGACGGTCCAACTGTAGATTTCGCCGACGCCACCGCCCGGTGTCCACCGCAGCTCGGCCGACAGGCAATGGCGACAGTGCTCGGTCGGTGGGAAGTTGGCCAGGCCACACTGTCCGCAGCGTTGGTAGCACAGTTCGTGACGACGGCATCCCGCCCAGAACGGCACGCTGAGGTGACTGCCAGCGTGCGGCAACGGGCCGGTCTGCGGCAATAGATTCATCGCGGTTCGTCCCCCAGTAGCAGCACTGTGGTGAACATCGCACCCGCTCCCCCGTTGCTGCACAACGCAATACGCGCGTCCGGCACCTGCAGTTCACCCGCCTCGCCGCGCAGTTGCTGCACGGCCCGCACGGCGCGCTGCATCATCTGCGGGTTGGCTCCCGCGTGACTGAACGACATGGTTCCTCCGTCCGTGGTGATCGGGTGACTGCCGCCGATCGCGATGTGACCTTCGGTGACGAACGGTCCGCCTTCACCGGGTGGGCAGAACCCGAACGCCTCCAACTGGCGGATGATCTCGAACGAGAACGGGTCGTAGAGCTCCAGCACGTCGACGTCGTCGCGGCGCAGACCCGAGTGCGCGAAGGCACGGTCGGCAGCCCGCCGGCCCACCACGCCGTTGACGTGATCGCCGCGGCGGCCGACCAGGTCCCACGCCGGCGGATGCTGATAGGACGGCCCGTGAAAGTCTGCGCCACTGCCCAAGATGTAGACCGCACGGTTGCGCGGGTCGACCTTGGCGAGGTTCGCCAGTACCAGCGCACAGCCACCCTCGGACGTGGTGGCGCAATCGAGAAGGTGGAAGGGATCGGCGATCAGCCTGGACGCGGTGATGTCGTCCGGGGTGAACGGACCACATTGGTGATACACGGCTTTCGGGTTGCGCGATCCGTTGTTGCGGATGGTGGCCGCCACGATGGACAGCTGCTCGCGGGTGGTGCCGTAGACGTGCATGTGCCGACGCGCGATCAGCGCGAATTCCGCGGCCGTGAACATGCCCCACGGCGCTACGAATTCGTTCTCCGGTCGCGTCCAGGGCGCGGTGGCTTCGTGGTCGCGATACTCACCGGCCTGGGCGGCGACCAGCACCACCACGTCGGCCATGCCGTGTTCGATAGCAGTGGCCGCCTCGGTGATCATGCCGACCCCGAAGCCCAAGCCTTGCCACGCCGGTCCGAGCCGCAGGTCATAGATCAGTGCGGTGGACTGTGGACCCGCGCTGATGCCGTCCACGTCGTGCAGGCTCAGACCGGCGTCGGCGAGGGCTCCTCGGATCGCAGTAATGGCCAGACTTCGTGAGGTCTCACCTTCCAGCCGGCGGCCCTGCGCGGTGTTGAACACCCCGACGATGGCCGCGGTGCGGTGTGCGCTCAATCCCACTCCACTCTGATGCCGTCAGTTTTCATCAGCGACGACTCTCGACGCCGGTAATGCGATGGCACGCAGTCAATTCCATCACCACCGAATCCTGCCGCAGCAGGAACCGCACGGGTGCGCACAAGTCACCGCAGCGAGGCGGCACACCCAGGGTGACGGCCATGCCACAGCCCTGCCGGTCCTGTGGCGCTGACGCCCGACCGGGAGAGATCCAGCAACTTCTCTGGGGTGCAATGCGATACATCCCGCAGCACTTCCTCCGTGTGCTGGCCGTAGAGCGGTGACACCCTGCCGATCCAGCGTCTCGGCTTGGCGGCGAAAAACCAGGTCAGCTGGCAAGTTCTAGGGTCATCCTTCTCACCAGGTCGCTCGGACGGACACGCTCGATTCTGATGCTATTAGTCTGCCAACAGACCGGATATCCGCGGGAGGGTGCGCTGGCGTGGACACCCCGTGCCACCATGTGGCAGGAGCAGCCCGGGAAGGTGACGCGTGAGCACGGACAAAAGTGTGCGACCCACCACCGCTGACGTGGCTCGGCTGGCGGACGTGTCGACCGCGACGGTCAGTTATGTGCTCAACAAAGCCGAGGGCCGCCGAATATCGGCCCAGACCCGGGACGCGGTCAATCGGGCCGCCAAACTACTCGGCTACCGGCCCAATCTGGCCGCGCGCAATCTTGCCCGCGGCAAGAGCGGAGTGGTGCTTTATGTGGTGCCACACGTGGCGGTGGGCGACATGCCGATGCAGGCCGGCAGCCGGATGACCACCGAGCTCGCGCGACTGGGTCTGTTGCAAGTGCAGATCTTCGAGACCGAAGACGACCACCACGTCGTCGATGCGATCGCCAATCTCGATCCGGTCGCGGTGACCAGCCTGTTCCCCCTCAGCGAAGCCGCCGCCGCGGCGGTGAGCGAGGCGGCCATTCCGCTGGTCGAAATCGGGACCCTGCCGGCGCTGGGTGATCCCCACCTCGCGGTCGGCGAGATGCGGGTCGCCCATCTGGTGTCGCGGGGCCACCGACAGATCGCGTTCGCCAATACGGGAATCGCGAAGTGGCGGGCGCTGGGCGAGTACTGGCTCGAAGGTGTCGTCCGCGCGACACAGGTACGCGACCTCCCGCCGGTGCCCGTCGCCGAAATTACCGTCGCCAACGCCGCCGACGTCGTCACCACGTGGGTGCGCGACGGCGTCACCGCGGTGTGCGCGCAGAGCGACGAAGTCGCCTGCCTGGTGCTGTACGGGATACACCTGGCGGGTCTGCGCTGCCCCGGGGACCTGGCCGTGATGGGCGTGGACGCCAGCACCATGGGCATGGTGAGCACCCCGCCGCTGACCACCGTGCAGTTCGACCCGAACGCGGTTGCCGACGCCGCGATCGCCGCGGTTTACGAACGGCTGGGCTACCCGCCGCCGCCGTCGCCGGATATCACCGACATCGCGCGTCTGATCGTGCGCTCCTCGACCTGACGTGCCCGCCTGCTGACCGAACGTCCCGTGGTTAAGCGCATCACTCGCGGTGACGTGCGGCTGATACTCGAGGAGGAGTACCGATCGCGCTCAGGCAGGTTCGTAGCGCAACATGGTCACGTCGTGCTCGGGATAGTCGAAGAACACCGGACGCACCCGCATTCCGACTTCGAGGTCACCCGGCTCGACGTTGACCATCTCGGTAGAAAACCTTGGGCCCTCGTCCCATTCGACGATGGCCAGCAGTTGTGGCACCGCGTCGGCGAAGTGCGGGCTGACGGGCCGGCGCGCCACCGTGAACGAGTACAGCGTGCCCATACCGGAGATCTCGCGCCATTCCAGATCGTCGGCCAGGGTGCGGGGCGCGCGCACCCGCGGGTAGAACACATAGGCCTGCGACGACGGCGAGTACTGGATCACCACCCGGTGTTCGGCCAGCGCATCCCAGAACGGCGCGGTGGTGGGCATCTTGACCGGCATCGGTCGGTCGAAGCTGATCGCCATGAATCCTCCTGCTGCTCAATCGCCTTCGAGGACCAGCGCGGTCTGTTCGGACAGGATTCCGCCGTTCCCCGACACGAAGGCCCGGTTGCAGTCGCTGACCTGCGCCGCACCCGCACGCCCCATGATCTGCCGGGTGGCGTCGCAGACATGATGCATGCCCCCGGCCAATCCGGCCTGACCGAACCCGAGTTGGCCGCCGGCGGTGTTCAGCGGGAAGTCGCCGCGGAAGGTCAGGTCGTGGCCGGCAACGAATTCCAGGCCCTTGCCCTTCGGGCAGAAGCCCGCGTCCTCCAGGGACAGCATCACGGTGATGGTGTAGCAGTCGTAGATCGAGACCATGTCCATCTGGTCCCGGGTCAAGCCGGTCATTCCGAATGCAGTGTCGGCGGCCTCGACCATCGGTGTCTGCAGCAGATCCTCGGCATAGGTGGGTGTCTTGAACGGCACGTTCTCACCGAACCCCCTGACCCACACCGGACGGTTACGGGCCCGCTTCGCGATGTCGGCGTTGGCGACGACGACGGCAGCGCCGCCGACGCAGGGCATCACGATCTCGAGCATGTGCAGCGGGTCGGCGATGACCGGACTGGCCAGCACATCGTCGACCGACAGTAATTTGTCTTTCCAGATCGCACCGTCGGTGTGGTTGGCGTTGACCCGCTGGTCGACCACGATCTTGGCCATAGCGCGCTCGTCGTAGCCGTAGACCGCGGCGTAGCGTTGCGCTACCTGGCCGTACGGGCCATTCTGACCCAGGTTGCCGTAGGGAATCTCGAATTCGGCTTGCGGAGAGCCGTATTGGTTGCTCGACGAGCCGAAGAACATGGCATCCACCAGCGGCCTGGGCTTCTGCTTCGACGACGGCGTGATGTAGCGGGCCGGCAGGGCACACAGCACCGCGTCACAGATTCCGAGCTCGATCGCCGCGGCGGCCCGCCACACCATGGCGGCGGCGCTGGCGCCGCCGAGATCCACCAGTTCGGCGAATCGGGCCGGCATTCCGAGGTATTCGGCGATGGTGGACGGGACGAAGATCTGTGACTCGGCAAGGTGGGACGTCACGATGCCGTTGACGACATCACCGGACAATCCCGCGTCCTCGAGTGCTGCCGCGGCCAGTTCTGCCCACTGCTCGATGACGAACGGCGCCGGTGCCGCTTTGTTGAGGCGCTCGGGTGGCAGCTCGACGTAGCCGACTATTGCGGCTTCTCCGCGTAATCCCATGTGCGTTCCCTTATTTCCGCGGCAGTCCGAGAATCATTTGAGCGATGATGTTGAGCTGAATCTCACGGGTGCCGCCGCCGATCAACTCCGCCGGCAACCGCAGGTACGGCTCCACTACAGCAGGTTGCGCAGCGGGATCGGGGTCGGCCACCATTGCCAGCCGTCCGGTCAGTTGCAGCGTGGCCGCAAAGGTGCGGCGCAGCAACACATTCATCGCGACCTTGGCGATGCTGGACGCCGGACCCGACGGCTGCCCGTCAAGCAAGCGGATGGTCTCCCGCACACCCAGCGCTTTGATCGCATTGGTGTATGCGTCGAGTTCGCCGAGCGCGCGCAGCGCGTCCGCACGGTCCGGGCCGTCCTCCGACGCCAACCGGCGCAGTGCGGCAGCGCGGTCGAATTTGACGTAACCGCTGATGGCCGAACGCTCTTCGGCCATGGTCGCGATCGCCAGATTCCAACCGCCGACCGGGTCACCGAGCAACATCGCGTCGGGCACGAAGACATCGGTGAGGAACACCTCGTTGAAATGCGCCTCGCCGGTGGCGGTCTTGATCGGCTGGATCTCGATGCCCGGGGATCGCATGTCCAGGATGAAATAGCCGATGCCGCGGTGCTTTGCGGCGTCGGGATCGGTGCGGGCCAGCAGCGCCCCGAAGTCGGCGCGGTGGGCCACCGATGTCCAGATCTTGTGTCCGTTGATCTGCCAGCCGCCGTCCACTTTGGTGGCGCGGGTGGTCAACGCGGCCAGGTCGGACCCTGCTCCCGGCTCACTGAACAGCTGGCACCAGGCGATCTCGCCGCGTTGGGTCGGCGGGATCAGTTTGTCCTGCAGCTCTTTCGGCGCAGCACGTAGCACCGAGGGCAGGATCCATTCGGCAATGCCGAGCGACGGGCGCACCAGGTCGGGCCGCTTGGCGAACTCGTCGTCGATGATGAGCTGGCGTAGTGGCCCGGCGTCGAGTCCCCACGGCGGCGGCCAATGCGGCGCGATCAAACCGGCTTCGGCGATCAGGGTGCGTTGCGGACCGGTCTTGAAGTCGTCGTAGTCACCTTGACGGCCGGGTTGGTCGTTGCTCAATTGCCGTGCCGCGTCCAGGGTCTGGGCCACCTGCGACCGGAACTCGGCATCCGCGTCGCCCAGGTCCACCGACATGTCACGCTGCTGGGTGCAGGTGAGCCGGCCCAGCCGCCGGGCCCAGCGATTCGCCGGACCGATCGATGCGGCCAGGCTGATTGCGCGCCGCCAGTACAGGTGTACGTCATGCTCCCAGGTGAATCCGATGGCGCCGAACATCGTGAGCGCATCCAGCACGAGATCGGGCACCGGCGACACCGCGATCAACGCGGCTCCGGCCGCGGCGATGCGGTGCTGATCGAGTGGCTCATCCACCGCCCGCACCGCGTCCCACGCCGCCGACGTCGCCAATTCGCTGCTGACCAACAGCATCGCCGCGTTGTGCTGCAGGGCCTGGAAGGTGCCGATCACTTTGCCGAACTGTTCCCGGATGCGCAGGTGCGCGGTGACCGCATCCACGCACCACTGCGTGATGCCGGCGGTTGTCGCGGCCACCAGTGCCAACACCACGCATTCGGCGCGTTCCGGCTCGATGCCGGTCAGCACGTCGGTCGCAGCGTAGTCGGTCAAACGCAGGATTCCGGCATCGGTCACCAGATCAGTGCCGTCTGCCGAATCGATTGCTGCCGCGGGGTTTTCGGTATCGACCGGAATCCATACCACGCCACTGTCCGCGGTCCGCACACCGACCAGGACCAGCCGCGCCGAGCACACCCCAGCGGTAACCTCCGAGGTCCCGGTCACCCGCCATCCCTGGCCGACCCGATCGACGCAAAATTCGCCGTTGCCCGGCAGGATGACCGCTGCCGGCGCACCGGCGGCAAGCTCACGCAGCAGCGACTCCGCCATCGGGGTCCGATCTGCCGACAGCGCGACCGCGCCGGTGGCGACCGTCGGCAGCAACGGCCCGGCCAACAACGCTGTGGCCGCGGCCTCGAGCACACATGCGCCGTCGACCAGCCGACCACCCTGGCCGCCGACCTCCTCCGGCAGGTGAACGGCGTGAAAGCCGTTGTCGACCAATGCTTCCCACCAGTCGGGCATCTTCCCGGCGGCGAGCGCGTCCAGGCTGTCCCGGGTGGCGGCAACCGGAGCGTGCCGTGCGGCGAATTGTCCGACAGCGGCGCACAACTCCTGCTGCTCGGCGGTCAGTCCCACGCTCACGACGGCGGCCCAGCCGTGGCAGCTGCGCTCGACAAACTCCACATGGGCGGCACCGGCTGCTATCCTCTCGCTTTACAAGACGAACCGTCTCGTCTTGCAGAGACTAACAAGGCGGACGCCGGAAAGTCGAACAGGACCACCTGACATGTCGACCGATCTCACGCCGCGCCGCCGCAGCGAGAAATCACGTACCGCAATCGTGACAGCAACGCGCGAGTTGCTCCTGGAACGCGGCTTCGATGCGCTGACCATCGAGGCGGTGGCCGCCCGGGCCGGGGTGGGCAAGCAGACCATCTACCGCTGGTGGCGCAGCAGGCCCGAGCTCGTCGCCGACGTCATGCTCGAGGACGCCGACAAGATCCTCGCCGCGATGAACCACACCGACGATCTGGCCGCCGATCTGGTCGAGTGGGTGGGCAAGCTCGCCGCGAGCCTGACCACCGCCCGTGGCTCGGCAATGCTGCGCACCCTGACCGTTGCCGGCATGGAACACCAGGACACCGCGGCCAGACTGCGCGACGGATTCAGTACGCCGCTGCACGACAGCGTCCGCACCCGACTGCTCGCCGCGGGGATCGATCCGGCGACCGCGGACTCGGCGGCCGATGCCGTCGTCGGCGGCGTCGTGTATCCGATTCTGTCTGCCGGACAAGCGTATCCACGACGGCGCGCCGAGCTCACCACCCGGCTCATCGTCGACGCGCTGACACTCAACCGCTAGGAGATCGAAGCTATGACTCGGGTCGACGCACCCCAGGCGGTCGGCGCCTGGAAGTTCTTCCAGCAGATGCTGGCCGACGTCACCACCATCGTCACCCAGGACGCCGAAACCGAACGCGAACTCCTCGAAGGGCTGCGGGTGATCGCCCGGGTGTTGTCGCTGTGTTCGCAGATGGCCGTCGAAGCCGACCTGAGCCGGCCGGTGTTCTTCGACATGTGCTCGCCGAACCGGATGGTCGGCGGCCCGAACCCGGACGGCAACTACTACCTGGCCATGATCCGCGGTGACCGTCGCTATCGGATCACCGGCGCCCGGGGTACGTCGGCCTACCTCGGGATGCAGATCCTGGCCGGCACCGGTCTGACCCCGCGACGCATGTCCGGCTATCTCCGTGACACCGAATTAGACTTGTGCTCAGGACAATTCGCGATCGTGCTGGCCGCACAGCAACCGGCGGACCTCGACGGGGCGCAGTGGTTGCCGATCCCTGGGGACGCGTCGTCGGTGGTGGTGCGGGAGTACATCGGTGACCGCGCCCGCGAGGAACTGGCCACCCTGCACATCGAGGCTCTGGACCCCGACCCGGTGACTGCGCTGACCGACGACGCGCTGGCCGAGCAGTTCACCGCGATGGCGTGGTCGCTGATGAAGCTCGCAACCCTGCACCGCACCATCAAGCCCGAGCTGCTCGATCAGCCCAACGCGCTGTTGACCGCCGAGGCCGCCGACCTGGGCGCGGCGGACACCACGCCGGACAACCTGTACATGATCGGCACCTACCGCCTGGAGCCGGGCCAGGCACTCGTGCTCGACATCGAGCCGCCCGACACCAGGTATTGGAACGTCACCCTGGAGAACATCTGGCACGAGTGTCTGGAACCGCGGCGACGGCACAGCTCGGTGACCAACCGCGGCGTGCAACCCGGCCCGGACGGGCGGGTGCGCATCGCGATCGGTGACCGGGATCGCGGGCTGGGCCACTGGCTCGACACCGGTGGCCGTCACCGCGGGTTCATCGTGCTGCGCTGGCTCGACAACCCGAACCCGCCCCGCGTCGAGGTGTCGGTACAGCGATGACGCCGCAGGAGCGTTTCCAGCCCGCACGTTTGATCGCCACGGCCTGCGCGGAAACCGGGCACGACGACTTCGGAGATGCCGCCCCGGGCTGGGAAGCCGGACTCGAACGGGTGGTGGACGGCCTACTCAACGAGGCCCGGCTGTCGGCCATCGGAGTCGAGATCGCCTATCTGGATCTGATGCGTGCCCTGAAGAACCGGCTGGACGTGATCGACTGGCGCAATCGCAACCCGCAGATAGCGACCGAGCCGGTCGAGGCGCCGATCTTCATCATCGGGCAACCCCGCACCGGAACCACCATCCTGTACGACCTGCTGGCCCAGGATCCCGCCCTGCGCGCGCCGCTGACCTGGGAAGTGGACGCGCCCTGCCCGGTTCCGCAACCGCAGACCTATCACGACGACCCGCGGATCGCCCTCACGCAGGCCAGCCTGGAGATGGCCGAGCAGATCATCCCCGGTTTCCTGAAGTACCACCCGATGGGCGCGCTGGTCGGGCAGGAGTGCGTCCGCATCACTGCCAGTTCCTTCGTCAGCATGATCTTCTCGGTGCAGTACCGCCTGCCCACCTACTACCGCTGGCTGCTCTACGACGCCGACCACGCCGCGGCCTACCGGTTCCACCGGATCTTCCTGCAGCACCTGCAGTCGGGCGTGCCCGGGCAGTGGCTACTGAAGTCGCCGGCGCACCTGTGGCAGCTCGATGCGCTGCTCGCCGAGTATCCCGACGCGCTGATCGTGCAGACGCACCGCGACCCGCTCAACGTCATCTCGTCGATCGCCGCCCTCACCCATCATCTGCGCCGGATGGGCAGCGACGAAACGATATCGGTGAGTGCGCGGCCCAGTCCTACGAGGAGATTGTGGTCGGTCTCGAGCGGGAGATGGCGCTGCGTGACAGCGGCAAGATCGCCGCCGACCGCATCATCGACGTCCACTACGCCGATTTCATTGCCGACCCTTGGACCACCATCGACGGCATCTACCGAAAGCTGGGCCGCGAACTGCGGCCGCAGGCGAAGCAACGCATGCGCGACTTTCTGGCTGCTCACCCGGGAGACGGCGGACGGGGCCGCTACACCTGGTCGGACACCGGTCTGAACGCCGACGAGGTGCGCGACCGGGTCCGCGGCTACCAGCAGCGCTACGCGGTGCCGACCGAGCAGCTGCGCTGAGGCCGCGAATCCGCGAAAAATGCGGGACGGATCTGTCCCCAAAATGTGATGAAGGACATAGACTTCCCGCTTGTGACGACCCCGTCGAACCCCTGGGGCGACGAACGACAGCGACTCGCGCAGCAACTGCAGCTACGCGGCCAGGTTCTCGGCCGCAGGCAGGCACGACGACTGAGCCGGCGCTTCGCAGCCGTCGGAGTGCATATCCCGGCGACCCGCCTCCGCCAGTTGTTCACCGGCTCCCCGGTGGCCGAACGGGAGATGACCAACGTCAATTTCGCGTTGATCGCCACGGAACTCAACCGCGAGAAACAGTCCGCCCGAGTCACACGGCTGCAGCGGCGCTGCAGGCACGCGCTGGTGTGCGCCGGGCTGGTCCTCATCGCCCTGAACTTCTTGTTCTGCCTCGCCTACGTCTTCTTCACCCTGGCCCACCAGGCCTAGTCAGTGGTAGGACTACCCGCCCGGAACGAGTAGTCCTACGCAGGTGCCGGCCCGCACCCACCAGCAATGCTGCAGGAATGACAACTTCCTCGGGCTTGCTGCGCTTTCCGAGCGCCCCTGAACTGGCCGCCACCACGCCGGTCGACCGCGACCGCGCCATCGACGTCATCCGCATCACCGCACTGGTCGGCGTGGTGATCGGCCACACCGTGATGGCGATCAGCACCATCCGCGACGGCGTGTTCATCTGGGACAACCTGCTCACCACTTCGACCGTGTTCCAGGCTTTGACCTGGATTTTCCAGATCATGCCGCTGTTCTTCTTCGCGGGCGCCGCGGCGTGCGTCTCGTCCTGGGGACCGGAGGTCAACTGGGGGGGTTGGCTGTTGAAGCGGTGCACCCGGTTGTTCCGGCCGGTCTTCTACTACCTGGCCTTCTGGGCCGTCGCGTTGGTAATGCTGTATCCCTTCCTGCCCCAACATGTGTACGAACCGGTCGCAGGCATCAGCATTCAGCTGCTGTGGTTTCTCGGCGTGTATGTGCTGGTGCTCGCGGCGATGCCGGCCTTGCGCCGGATCACCACGGCGACCCGCCTGGTCGGCGGCGTCGCCGCCGTCTACGCGATGGTCGCGGTCGTCGACGTGCTTCGGTTGCATTGGCCGGCACTGGCGCCGATCGGCTATCTCAACCTCGCTGCCTGGCTCATCCCCGGCATGTTCGGCGTCGCCTACCGCCGCCAGTTGCTCAGCGGTCGTGTCGCGTTGGGTGTCGCGGCGGCAGTGTTCACGGTCAACATCGCGCTGCTGCAGTGGGGTCCCTACGAGCTGAGTCTGGTCGGTATTGAGGGCCAGCAGCTGCCTAACATGAGCCCCCCCTCGCTGCTGCTCGCCGGACACGCGATCGTGCTCAGCGCCCTGGCGATCGCGGCCGCGCCGGCGATCAACCGCTGGGCGCAACGGCCGCGGGTGTGGTGGTTCACGGCGATCGGCAACTCCGGCGCAATGACGCTGTACCTGTGGCACATGCCGGCGCTGCTGGGCGTGCACCTGCTGTTCGACGCCTTCGGCCACCCGCGCTTCCCGGGTCAGCCCGACTTCCTGGCGATCAGCGTTGCGCAACTCGTCCTCATGATCGCCGTGGTGGCGGTGCTGTTCGTGGCGCTGCGGGTGCTGGAGAACACTCCGCTGCCCGGGTGGGACGGCGCCCCCGCCATTACGTCGGCGTGGCGTGGCGTCAGCGTCGGCGTGTTGCTGTGCGTGGCCGGGGCGGCGATCCTGGCCGCGGTGAAGTGGGGTCTCAAGGACGACGGGCTGGTCTGCGTCTCGGTGATGCTGGCGGCGTTGCTGGGCGCCCGGGGGGTGGCCGCCGTGCGACTGCCGAAGCGGGAAACGGCTGCCCGGGCGCGCCGGGCGCTCGGGCGCGCACTCGGTGTACGTGCGATGCGCTGACGTCTGCTCGGCGACTCAGTCCGACGCGGCCAGCCCCCGGACGCCACCGACACCATCTGGCGGTTCTTCGCCCGGCACCACTCGTAGCGGATCAGTCGCTGCTGAGCTCGCGGTGTCCGATCAGGTCGCGCGGGCCACCTGCGCCGAGACGCTCCCGGAAGGCCTGGGCGGTGTACCCCATCACCTTCGCATCGGTGCGCGCCCGCGCGGTCGCCGAGCGTGGCATGTGGAACAGCACGCCCATCTCCCCGAAGTAGTCGCCCGGCCCGACCACCTTGATCAATTCCTCACCGCCGTCGGCCAATTCATGTACCAGATCGAATTCGCCCTCGATCACCACGTAGATCAACTCACCCATGGTGCTCTGCTCGAACAACACCACTCCGGCCTTCAGTTCGAACAGCTCCGGCGACCTGTTGGTGTCGGCGAAATCCGGAGTCAGTTCGACGACCCGGTCCGCCATCGGCAGCATGCGGCTGTCGTGGGTTGCCACCACCACCACCCGGTCACCGTCGGCCAGTTCACGGATCAGCCGCAGCACCTCTTCGACTTGGATGAAATCCAGGTGTGCGGTCGGCTCGTCGGCCAGGATCAGCGGCGGATCCAGCGCGATCGCCCGAGCGACCGCCACGCGCTGCTGCTGACCGCCGCTCAGATCGCCGGGCCGGTGCTTGATCCGGTCGCCGAGGTTGACCCGTTCGAGCAACTCGGTGGCGCGCTTGCGCGAGGCCGCGCGTGACATCCCGGCGGCCCGCAACGGAATCATCACGTTCTCGAGGGCGGTCAAGCTGGGGACGAGATTGAACGCCTGGAACACGATGCCGACCTTGTCGCGCCGGTACTGCGCCATCGCCTTGCCGTCCAGTGCCGTGATGTCGACGTCGTCGAATTTGATGGTGCCGGACTTGGGCCGCAGGATGCCGCCGAGACAGGACAGCAATGTCGTCTTCCCGCAACCGCTCGGTCCCAACAGGATCACCAGGGATCCGGACGCCACATCGAGATTCAGTCCGTTGATCGGGCGCAGGGCATAGCCGCCGCTGTAGTACTCGACGACCAGATTCTGGATGCTCAGATCGCCCATGATCAGGGACCTCCGAACGCGAGCGCTGGGTCGATGGCGACCACCCGCCGCAACCCGGCCAGGCTGGCCAGCAGGCCGATCCCGGTGGCCACTACCGGTAACAGCACATAGGCGACGGACGGGACCGCGACGACCATCGGGAACAGCGGCGCCAGCAGCTTGGACAGGATCACCCCCACCCCCGCGGCCAGCAGGGAGACGACCAGCGCCTGCAGCGCCAGGCCGGCGAGGATCGAGCGCGTCGGGGTCCCGATCGCCTTGAACACCGCGAAGTCGCGGACCCGTTCCAACGCGGACAGGTACACCACCGAGCCGATGATCAGCACCGCCACCACCCACAGCAACAGCGCAACGATGGTGATGGAGTTCACCGCGACCTTCAACGGCCGGATCAGGTCGGCCACGGCGCCGTCCCGGTCATAGGTCCGGTAGCCGTTCGGCAGCGCCCGGGGGGTGCCGTCGATGCCGATCGAGGTGACCATCGGCTGCCCGTTGTACGCCAGTTGCTGCAAACCCTCGGTGGTCAGAAAAATGTTGGGGATCTTGGCGAGTGCGGTCGAATTGGGCACGATGCCTACGATCCGCAGCGTATGGGCGCCCACCTGCAGGGTGTCGCCCAGCCGGCGCCCCAGCGTGCTTGACGCCGCCACCTCGTCGGGCTTCGACGGGGCCCGGCCCTGCGAAACGGACGGCATGCCGGGACCACGCTCAGGTGCCCCGAAGGCAGTGACGTTCCGGGTCGAGTTGCCGTCCCTCATGATCGTCCCCACACAGCCCAGCGGTGCCGCGGCGGAGACACCCGGTTCGGCGCGCACCCGCGCCAAGTCGACGTCGGGAAATGGCGTCGACCCCAGAAAAGGTCCCGCCGCGCCGTCCTTGACCACAAATGCGTCGACCCCCATGGAATCCACGGTCTGCCGGGCTTCGACGCGAAACCCGTAGGCAAGTCCGCTCATCACGAGCGTCATCCCGAAGATCAGCCCGGTGCTGACGATGGCAATAACCAGGCGACGTTTTCGCCATTGCATATCGCGCAGCGCAGCAAAGAGCATTCGTAGACGCTATCAACCCCGCACAAGGCCTTGACCCCGTTGTGCACCACTGTCGGCGCACGCGGCGCAGGCCGGCCGGAAAAGCGATCGGCCGCCCGCGGTGGCAGAATGTTTACCCGGCGGAACGGTACCCGGCGGGTGTTTCGCGCGATGGCCTAGGATTGGCTTTCGTTAGCTGCCGCGGCGCTGCATTCGGCAAGCAAGTTCGTGGCGGTTTTCCGGCGGGTTGAATCCACAGCCCCGGCATGGCGTGGTTTTCTGAGCACTATTGTTGTCCCCCCGAGGACGGATTTGAGATAAAGCATGGTCGATCAACCCGGCGATCCAATCAACCGAACGGCTTTCGAAGTCGAGCAGTACCAGGCGGACGGTGCCGTGGTACTGGCCGTCTCGGGCGAAGTAGACATGCTGAGTGCTCCTCAATTGGCGGATGCGATGCACACGGCGCTGGCCGGCAAACCCCCGGCGCTCATCGTCGATCTGACGAAAGTGGAATTCCTCGCGTCTGCCGGGATGAGCGTGCTGGTCAACGGGCAAGCCGAATTGGCGCCGCCGACACGGTTGGCCGTGGTTGCCGACGGCCCGGCCACCAGCCGTCCACTCAAACTGATGGGTATCGACAGCGTGCTCTCGCTGCACCGCACCTTGGATAGCGCGCTGAACTGGATCACCGGTGCGTAGCACGGCATCGCCGGGGGTCGGCCAGACACTCTGATTCGGCACCCCGTGACATCCCAGAGCAACGATTGCCCGCGCTTCGTCCGAACCCAGATTGCCGCCGACGCATCGAATGCCACGCGGATTCGGGTCGAGTTTCGCAATTGGCTGAGTCGTCATTTCGCGCTCGACGCCGAGCAGTTCAGTGACCTGGTGCTGGCTGTCAGCGAGGCGCTGGCGAATGTCGCCGAATTCGCCTACCCCGATGAGTGCGGGACCATGGATGTGCGCGCCGCCTACGACCCCGGTTCGGACACCCTCGCGGTGAACATCATCGACCGCGGTCGGTGGCGCCAGCAGCCCAGCGCAGCGAATCTGGCCCGCGGGCGCGGCATCCCGTTGATGCGTGCCCTCGCCGACGAAGCGAGCATCGACGGAACCCCGCACGGCACCGCGGTGAAGTTGACCTGGAATCGCCTGACCGCATCCTGACCCGCCCGTCCGCGCGTCATTGACTCAAGCCACCGGGACGCCTACCGTCGATACATACGCTACTCACCGTAGCGAAATGATCGCACAGCCCTGATTCGCTGCCCTGGAGGCATCCATGTTCGACCTGAAAATCGTCGGTGGGACCGTCGTGGACGGCACCGGCGCGCCACGCTACCGCGCCGACATCGGCGTCAAGGACGGCAAAATCGTCGACGTGGTCCGCCGCGGCGCGGATTCTCCGGAGCTTGCCGGCGAAGCCGCCGAGACCATCGACGCGACCGGACATGTGGTGGCGCCCGGGTTCGTCGACATCCACACCCACTACGACGGGCAGGTCAGCTGGGACAGTTCGCTGGAACCGTCCAGCGGTCATGGAGTCACCACGGTGGTCACCGGCAACTGCGGCGTCGGCTTCGCGCCGGTGCGGCCCGGGACCGAGGACTGGCTGATCAGCCTGATGGAAGGCGTCGAGGACATTCCCGGCACCGCGCTGACCGAGGGCATCACCTGGGGCTGGGAGACCTACCCCGAGTACCTCGACGCCATCGGCAAGCAGAAGTTCTCGATCGACGTGGGCAGCCAGGTCGCCCACGGCGCGATCCGCGCCTACGCCATGGGCGAACGCGGTGCCCGCAACGAACCGGCCACCGCCGACGACATTAAGGCGATGGGTCGCCTGGTCACCGAGGCGATCGAAGCGGGCGCACTCGGATTCTCGACGTCGCGCACGATGGGTCACCGCGCAATGGACGGCGAACCGGTGCCCGGCACCTTTGCCGCCGAGGACGAGTTGTTCGGCCTCGGCCGGGCCATGGCCGCCGGCGGTCAGGCGGTCTTCGAGCTGGCCCCGCAGGGTTCGGCAGGTGAGGACATCATCGCGCCCAAGAAGGAACTCGAATGGATGCGCCGACTGGGCGCTGAGATCGACCGTCCGGTGTCCTTCGCGCTCATCCAGGTCGACGCCGACCCGGGCCTCTGGCGCGAGATGCTGGACCTCTCGGCGGCCGCACACTCCGACGGCAGTCGGCTGTACCCGCAGATCGCGGCCCGCCCGTTCGGCATGATGATCGGGTTCCAGGGCCACCACGGGTTCAGTCACCGGCCCACCTATCGCCGGTTGAAGGCCGAATGCAGCCGGGAAGAGCTGGCGCAACGCCTGGCCGCCCCGGCGGTCAAGGCCGCGATCCTGGCCGAGGACGACCTGCCGGTGGATCCGTCGTTGTTGTTCGACGGCATGTTCGCGCTGGTGCAGCATTCGCTGCACCGCCTCTACGCACTGGGCAACCCGCCGGACTACGAGCCCACCCCGGACCGCACCGTGCAGGCGATCGCGCAGGCGCGCGGCGAGGACCCGCTGTCGACCCTCTATGACCTGATGCTGGAACGGGACGCCAGCGCCATGCTGATGCTGCCGCTGTTCAACTACGCCGAGGGCAACCACGACGCAATTCGCGAGATGCTGCTGCACCCGGCCGGTGTGCTGGGCCTGTCCGACGGCGGCGCACACTGCGGAATGATCTGCGACGCTTCGTATCCCACGTTCCTGCTGACCCACTGGGCGCGGGACCGGCACCGCGGTGACAAACTCTCGCTGGAATATGTGATCCGCAAGCAGGCCCGCGACACCGCGCACCTGTTCGGTCTCACCGACCGCGGCACCATCGAACCGGGCAAGAAAGCCGACATCAACGTCATCGACCTGAACGCGCTGACGCTGCACCCAGCCGCGATGGCCTGGGACCTGCCCGCCGGCGGAAACCGGATCCTGCAGGGCGCCAGCGGATACGCGGCCACCATCGTCAGCGGCACGGTGACCCGGCGCAACGACGTCGATACCGGCGCACGGCCGGGCCGGTTGGTGCGCGGCGCGCGTTAGGCCGCGCCGGTGCAGACGGCCGCGGGCAACCCCGCCCGGACCCGTGCCGAGGACGCGATCGGGGTCCCGCCCGCGTCCCCGACCCTGGTGCCCGCCGAGCGCTACTACTCGCCGGCGTTCGCCGCCCTCGAGATCCAGCGGATGTGGCCGAAGGTGTGGCAGCTTGCCTGCCTGGTCGACCATGTCTCCCACCCGGGCGACTACTTCGAATACCGTTGTGGCCCATACGGAGTCCTGATTGTCTGCGATGACGACGGCGTGCTGCGTGCCTTTCAGAACGCCTGCCGGCATCGGGGGAATTCGCTGTGCGTAGGCAGCGGTTCGGGGTTGCGCGAACTCAAGTGCGGATACCACGGCTGGACCTGGGACCTCGCCGGGGTGCTGAAGCGGGTCCCCAACCGCAAGGGCTTCGGATCGCTGAAGATGTCGGACTTTCCGTTGGTGCCGGCCGCTGTCGACGTTTGGGCGGGGATGGTGTTCGTCAATCTCGACCTCAGCGCGATGCCACTGATCTCCTATCTGGATGGCATCCCCGAGGACATCGCCTGGTGCGATATCGGCGACTTCCGTTGCTACGCAACGCTGACCGTCGATGTCGAAGCCAACTGGAAGACCATTGCCGACGGCTACAGCGAGACCTATCATATCCAAACGTTGCACCCCGAATTGCTGCGCTGCGTCGATGATATCCATGCGCCGCAACAGATCTGGGTGCACGCAGGTAAGTCCGACCAACCGTACGGGGTGCCCAGTCCGCGTTTCGAGGGCACCCTGAGTGACAAAGAAGTCTGGGACGCTTACGTTTACACCCAGGGTGCGCTGATGGGTGCGGCCGAGGGCACACCCTTTCCCGATGACGGCCAGTCGGTGCCGGAGCTGATCGCGGCGCGCACCCGGGAGTTCGCCGCGGGACGCGGGGTGAACCTGGACTGGGCCGACACCGACCGGATCACCCGACTGCACCAGTACAACGTGTTCCCGAACATGACGTTCCTGGTCAACGCCGACCACTTGACGATCATGACGTCGCGGCCCGGCCCGGATCCGGACCACGGTGAGCTGACCATGTTCCTGATGACCCGGATGCCGCCCGGCGCCGACCGCAACAAGCCCGCCGACATGCGCATGGCGGCCGCGGATGCCGAACCGGGAATCGTGCTGACCCAGGACATCCGGATCCTGCCCGGCCTGCAACGCGGCCTGCACCAGCCCGGCTTGACGCATCTGGTGCTCTCCAATGAAGAACGTCGGGTGATCAACATGCACCGCAACCTGGAGCGCTACCTCGACCTACCGGAGTCCGAACGGATGACCGGCGGCGCTAGTGCTGCTTTTCTGGCGCGAGCAGACGCAGAATCGCACTAACACCGTCATTTTCATGCGATTCTGTGTCTGCTCGCCACGGATTTCAGGCGTGGCGGGCGGCTTCCCGGGCCAGTTGGACGCGCGAGGCCAAGCCCAGCTTCGTGTAGACGTGCGTCAGATGTGCCTCGACGGTGCGCGGCGAGATGAAAAGCCGGGCGGCGATGTCTTTATTCCCCAGCCCATCGCTGACCAGGCGGACGACGTCGAGTTCGGCGGGGGTGAGCGAAGCCCAGCCGGACGCCGGGCGTTTGCGTTCGCCCCGACCTCGCTGGGCATAAGCGATCGCTTCGGTAGTGGATAGCGCTGCCCCCTCGGCCCAGGCGGAGTCGAAGTCATTTTGGCCCATCGCATCTCGGAGCGTCGCCATCGAATTCTCATAGGCGGCCTGATGGATCAGGTATCGCACCTCCCCGGTGCGTTGCCGGATTGTCTCTGCGGCACCGAAGAGCCTAGCCGCCTCGGGATAACTCGCGGCTAGCACGGCCAGCCCAGCGAGAAAGTCGAAGACGTCCGGCACTCCCAGCTGTGCCCCGGTATCGGCGGCACGCGTCAGCGCTTCGTGAGCGTCACGCTCGGCCGACTCCGCGTTCCCCTCAGCGAGCGCCACGCGGGCACGGGTGTTCAATGCGAACGTGCCGAAATAACCAGCGGTCGCCGGAACTCCGCGATCGGCCCAGCGGCGGGCCGCCACGACATCGCCTTCCGCGAGCTCGGTTTCGGCTCTCCACATCAAGTTGGTCGACGAAAAGCCGGCGTTCGGTATCTGGCCATAAGCTGTCGTGAGAGCGTCGCGCGCGCCTGCGACGTCTCCCACGGCCAGCCGTGACCAACCCAGTGCGAGATAGCCGAGCCCCTCGATCGCAGCACCTAGCTCAGCGGCGAACTCGACCGCCGTCTCGGCCGCGGCAAGCGCTGCAGTCGTGTTGCCGTGCCTCCCCAGTACAAAGCTCTGCGCCATCAGGGCGTTGAATCTCGTGAGCAGGTCGCCGGCTGCATCGGCCTCTGCGAGCAGATCCCCCAATTCATCCGCGGCGCCCTGGAGCTCACCGCGCATCGCCCGTCCCCCAGCGATACCCCATAACCGGCACTGGCCCGACGCCACCCGGTCGCCGACCGAGTCGGCGAGGTCGCGACCTTCGGCCGCCGCGTGCTCGGTGATCGAGCTGCCGGCCATCACAGCGGCGTATGCGCGGAAGCCGAGCAGCTGGCTCAGTCTCCACTTGTCGCCCAGGGCGCGCGCCAGCTCGATCGCCTCGGCGAAGTACGTTGCCGCTTGTTCGGGATCGAAGGCGGCCGTGCCAATGCAGCCGGTGAGAGCACGGACCAGCAGGACGGGGTCGTCCAGTTGGCGAGCAATGGTCAGCGCTTCGGTGGCTTGCTCCCCGCGTTCCGGCATGCCGACCCAGCCGTCGAGGAGTGCCGCGTCGGCCAGCGCCCGCGCCACCACCGCCGGTGCCACCTCGCCGTCCACGGCGTCCAGATCGGTCAGCGCCTCATCGATCCAGCTCATTCCTTCGCGCAGGCGGCCGCGCGTGAGCCACAGTGGCTGCAGCGACGACGCCAGCTGCAATGCCACTTCCGTGTCACGCCTCTCGCGGCTCCAGGCGAACGCCGCGCGCAGGTTGTCGAGTTCGGTTTCGGTTTGCTCAACCCGCCGCTGGTGTCCGGTGGCGGCTGGCGCGTCGAGCGCGGCCGCCATTGCGGCGTAGTAGTCGCGGTGGCGTGCACGAACCGTGTCCACCTCACCGGATTCGTCAAGTTTTTCCGCGGCGTACTGCCGAACGGTCTCCAGCAGCCGATAACGCGTTCGCCCTACTGTGTTATCCGCCACCACCAGCGACTTGTCCACCAGTAGCGTGAGCTGGTCCAACACCTGGAAGCGCTCCACCTCTGTGCCCCCGGCCACGGCACGCGCGGCGGCGAGATCGAAGCCGCCGACGAATGCCGCCAGCCGCCGGAATAGGGCGCGTTCGGAATCGGTCAGCAGCGCATGCGACCAGTCGACCGACGCCCGCAGGGTTTGCTGGCGGCGCACCGCGATGCGCCCGCCCCCGGTCAACAACCGGAAGCGGTCATGCAGACTGCTCACGATTTCGTCGAGCGAGAGCGCCCGTACCCGGGCGGCCGCCAACTCGATCGCCAGGGGCATGCCGTCGAGCCGACGGCAGATCTCCTTGACCGTCTCGCTGTCGTCGTCGGCGATGTGCAGATCGGTGCGCGCTCGCCGGGCCCGGTCCAGGAACAGCGCAACGGCGTCGTCCTCCAACGACAGGGACGGCACCCGCCAGGTCACCTCGCCGGGTACGTCGATGGGTTCGCGACTGGTCGCCAGCACCGTCAACCCGGGGCAGGCCGTCAGTAGCGCGGCGGTGAGCGCGGCGATCGCGTCGAGGAGGTGCTCGCAGTTGTCCAGTACGACCAGCATCTGACGGTGACCCACGAACCGGATCAACGTCTCGGTGGTGGAGCGGCCCGGCTGGTCGGTGAGCCCCAGTGCGCCGGCCGTCGCGACCGGCACCAGATCGGGGTCGGTGAGCGGCGCCAGGTCGACGTACCAGGCGCCGTCACCGAACTCGGCGGCCTGCTGGCCCGCGACCTGAATGGCCAGCCGGGTCTTGCCCACCCCGCCGGCACCGGTCAGGGTGACCAGCCGGTTGGCGGCCAGGATGCGCCGTACGCCGTCGATCTCGGCGCCGCGGCCGACAAAACTGGTCAGTTGCGTCGGTAAGTGCTCGGCAGCAACGGTTTTCGATGTCCTCAGCGGCGGAAAGTCGTTGGCGACGTCCGGGTGGCAGAGCTGTACCACCCGCTCGGGACGAGCAATTCCGCGAAGTTCGTGGCGGCCGAGGTCGGTCAGCCACGCATCATCCGGGAGCGCGTCGACCACAATGTCCTCGGTGGTGCCCGACAGCACCGTCTGACCGCCGTGCGCGAGGTCGCGCAGGCGCGCCGTGCGATTGATCGTGGAACCGACGTAGTTGCACCCGTCGCGCAGTTGCACCTCGCCGGTGTGCAGACCGATGCGTAACCGGATCGGGGCCAGCGGCGCTCGTTGCAGCGCCAGGGCGCACGCCACCGCGGCGCTGGCGCGCGGGAACGCGACCACGAAGCTGTCGCCTTCGCCTTGCTCGACCGGACGCACCCCGCCATGGGCGGCAAGCAGGTCGCTGAGAGTGCGGTCCAGGCGCGCGAACGCGGCAGTCATCGCGTCGGCTTCGGTCTCCCACAACCGCGTCGAACCCTCGACATCGGCGAGCAACAGCGTCACCGTTCCGGTTGGCAGCTCGCTCACGTCCAACTCAATCCGTCGATCGGTTTTGGTCATGCTAGCCAGGATCTCGGTGCGCGGAGCCGCGAACATCGGGGAAATCCCGTATTCGGACGCGCGGCGCGGCGTTGACCCTGCGGTGGGGGTGGGATTCTCCCCGCTTCTTGCCGCCATAGCCGCAGAGTGAATTCCGAGTACTCCCCGATGATCTGGCCTGCGCGATTCAGCAGAGTCGATCCCATGACCACCACACTCAGCAACTGCCCCAGCGTCTTCGAGGCCGGGCTACCGGCGATTGACTACGCCGACGCCCGACACCCCGATGATGCGCACGCGATCATCAGCCGGGCCCGTGTGAGGGCACCGATCGCGATCGGACCCTACGGGCCCGAGCTACTGAGCTATGACCTGGTGCACACCGCGTTGCGCGACCCCCGCTTCCGCGTGCCGCAGGGCATGTTCCTTGCGGCACAGGGCATTACGTCCGGCCCGCTCTGGGACCGCGTGGCCGCACTCATCATCTGCATCGACGGCGAGCAACACCACCGGCTGAGACGGCTGGTCAGCAAGGCCTTCAGCCCCAAGTCGATCGCGCGGCTGCGCACGACGATCGTCGACATCATCACCGGTTTGGTCGACGGCGTCACTGCGGACGGTCGCTGCGACGTGGTCACCGACATTGCCCGCCAATTCCCCATCCGGGTGATCTGCGCGCTGGTCGGCGCACCGCCGGAGGACTGGGAATTGATCTCGGCCTGGACCGACCATATCATGGAGGCCTTCGGCTGGGACGCCGCGAGCCAGACACCCATGATCCTGCAGGCCTGGGAAGCTCTAGACGCCTATATCGACGAGATGATCGCGCGGCGCCGCCACACCCTGACCGACGACCTCCTCTCGGAGCTGATCCGCGCCGAAGACCCCGGCTCTCCAGGCGACCGCCTCAGCGGGGACGAGCTGCGCAGTATGGTCGCCTCGCTGCTCATGGCCGGCACCGACACCACTCGTCTTCAGCTGTCCGCCGCGGTGCAGGTGCTGTGCGAGCACCCCGACCAGTGGGAACTGCTTGGCCGGCAACCGGAGCTGGCCGTCAACGCCGTCCACGAGCTCATCCGCCACTCACCGATGACGTTCGTCACGCTGCGCATCGCTGGCCAGGACGTCGAACTCGCCGGAGTACGAATTCCCGCCGGCACGATAGTCATCGTCAACACCGGCGCAGCCAACCGGGATCCCGCCGCGTGTGATGACCCGGACCGTCTCGACATCCGCCGGGCAGGCGCCCCGCCGATTCAGACTTTCGGCGGCGGTATGCACTACTGTCTCGGCGCCAATCTCGCCCGCCTCGAGTTGACTGAAGCCCTGTCAGTCATGACCCGACGCATGCCCAACGCCCGCCGCACCGGTCCCGCTCCTTGGAAACCGGTGAACACGCTGGGTGGACCCATCGCCCTGCCCATCGAATTCGAAAGGGGCGTGTGACGTAGACGACGAACCCGGTATCGTGCTGACCCAGTATCCCGGGGGCTGTCCGAGAAGGAGCGGTGCATGACTCAAAGGCATCGCAACGGCGCCCAGTGACGGCGATCCAGCACGCGGGTCTCAGTGATATCGGCCGGCTGCGCGGCACCAATCAGGACCACTGGGGAGCCGACCCGGATCAGTCCCTGTTCATGGTTGCCGACGGTGTGGCGTGCAGCAGCGACGGCGCGCTGGCCGCGCACCTGATCGTCGAGTTGTTGCCCACCTACGTCGCCCGGCACCTGAAGCCGGCCGATGATGCCACGGCGGAGTCACTGGGCAGCGCAGTAACCGACTACTGCAACGACTTTCGCGCATTCGCAGCCACCGACCCCCGTGCCGTCGGAGCCAACACGACGGTAGTGGCCGTGGTGATCGCGGGGTCCCGCGCGCTACTCGTCCACCTCGGGGACAGCCGGGCCTACCTGTTCCGCGACCAGCAGATACAACAACTGACGCACGACCACAGCGTGATCCAGGATCTGATCGACGCGGGCAAGGTATCGGTCGAGGACGCCGAGCACCACCCCTCCCGTGCGACGCTGACCCGGCATGTGGCGATGCTGCCGCGCCCGTTGCCCGAGACCTCCGAGGTGGATCTGCGGCCCGGCGACCGGATCCTGTTGTCCAGCGACGGGTTACACGGTGTCCTCGCTGACGCGTCGCTGCGCCAGATCCTGGCATCGCACCCCGAACCCGCCGACGCGTGTGCGGCAATGATCGATGCCGCCAACCAAGCGGGCGGGCCGGACAACATCACCGCGTTAGTTGTCAATATTCCGGACGACGATCAATAGCGTTGCCTACGGAGTCCGGCCGGGGAAGGGGACACGAATGGCCAGCAAAGATCGTTTCGCGGTCATCGCCGTTGTAGCCGCACTGGCCGCGGCCTTCAGCGGCTGCTCAACACCGGACCGGCCAACTCCCACCACCACCACCACGACCACCACGTCAGCCACTACGACCACTCAGGCCACCACGTCTGCCCCCGACGGTCCCGGGCGGCACGGAACAGCGGACGGCCTGTCCATAACCCTTGCGCCGCAAGCAGGTACAACCGTCACGCCGGGCGGACCGCCGCTGTCCTTCAACCTCGCGCTGCTCAACACGACACCGACTGATATGACTCAGGTCGGGTTGGTGGTCTCACTGGGTCACTGCGGGTGTGGCTCACCCGAACAGCACATGATGCCACTCGGGTCGCTGCGCATGCTGGACCCGAACACCAAGCAATGGGTCGCGGCCCCGTACAACCGGGAAGCGGGCGGGATGGACTTCATCCTGCAGACATTCGCCCCGCCGTTCGGGATCAAGGCCGGGCAGATCATCAACTATCAGTTCGAGTTGCAGCTCGACGCGCAGCAGGACTTCACCGTCGGCAAGGGTGACGGCGCTGTCCACGTCACCAGGACCGACGCCGCCCACAACGCGATCGGCCCCAGTCCCGCAGCGGCTCTTCGGATTACAGTCGAACCCAGGTAACCCAGACATAACCGGGATGGCAGCAATGGCTGATGACGAGCGGTTCGTTGATTCCGCTGACGTCGTAGTGGTCGGTTTCGGTGCGGCGGGAACGTGCGCAGCCATCGCCGCCCGCGAACAGGGCGCCGAAGTCGTCGCCGTCGACCGTGCCAACGGCGGCGGCTCGACCGCGATGTCCGGGGGCATCATCTATGCCGGCGGCGAGACCTGGGTCCAGCAGCAGGCCGGGGTCAGCGACACCTTCGAGCAGATGCTGACCTACCTGCGCCTCGAAGTCGGCGACGCGGTCAGCCCGCAGACCCTGGAATCATTCGTCCACGGCAGCCCCGAAATGATCCAGTGGCTGACCGATTACGGCGTGCCGTTCGACTCCACGTTATGCCCGTACAAGACCTCTTATCCGAACAACCACTACTACCTGTATCACTCGGGCAGTGAGAACGCCGGTGCGTTCCGCCGGGTAACCCCACCCGTGCAGCGCGGGCACCGCGTCAAGGGCAACGGCACCTCCGGCAAGAAAATGTATGGCCCGTTAGCCAAATCGGCAGTGGCACTCGGTGTTCGATTCCACCCGCAGACCAGGGTGACGAAGCTGGTGCAGAACTCCGCTGGTCGGGTCACCGGGGTGGAAGCGATGACGATGCATTACGCGCCGCCCCGCGTCCGCCGGTTGTATGCCCAACTGGCGGATCTGTCGACCAAACCCGGGGTGTACTACCCGCCGCTACGGACCGCAATGGAACGACGGCTGCGCAAGCTCGAACGACGTTATGCCAGAACAGTTCTGATCGAAGCTCGGCGCGGCGTGATCCTCTGCGCGGGCGGCTACATGGCTAACCGAGACTGGGTGCAGCGGTTCGCGCCGCAGTACCTGGGTGGACTGCAGCTGGGCACCAGCGGTGACGACGGCAGCGGGATCGCGCTGGCCCAGAGCGTCGGAGCGGTGACCGAACGGATGGACAACATCTCGGCGTGGCGATTCATCACGCCGCCAAGCGCTTTCCTCAGTGCGATCATCGTCGACGAACACGGGCGGCGAATCATCGACGAGAGCCGCTACGGCGCGGCGTTGGGTCGCGCCATGGTGCGAGACCACAATGCCAAGGGCTGGATCCTGGTCGACGCGGCGCTGATGAAAGAGGCGCGGCGCCAGATGATCAAGCAGCCGCTGTGGTTTCAGCGCGGTCAGTCCGCGGCGCTGATGCTGTTCGACTCGGTTAAGGGCGCCTCGTTGCGCGAGGTCGCGCACGCGGCCGGGATCGATGCCGACGGGCTGGTGGCCACCGTCGCCGCGCACAACGATGCCATCGACGCCGGCCGAGAAGACCCAGCCGGGAAGCATTCCGACTTTGTGCGCCGCATCGGTGAGCCGCCCTACCGGCTGCTGAATATCTCCATCCGGCCCAACCTGCTCAACCCCACTCCGATGCTCACCCTCGGCGGCATCCGCATCGACGAGGGCACCGGCGCGGTACTCGACGGGACAGGCGCGGCGATTCCCGGGCTGTACAGCGCGGGACGCACAGCGACCGGCGTCTGCTCGAATTCCTACGTCAGCGGCTTGTCGTTGGCCGACTGCGTGTTCGGTGGCCGTCGCGCCGGTTCCCACGCCGCCACTCAGCGGTTGGTGGCCGACCGCTGAATCGCCAGCTCGATACCGGCCGCAACCAAATCCGACTGGTGGATCTGAACGAAGTGGTCACTTCCCGTCGCCACCAGGTGCGGCGTCTGCGGTCGCAGCGCGATCAATGTCGACGTGGCGTCCCGCCAGGCCTGTTCGAGCTTGGCTGCTTTGTCCCCGGCGAGGTCCGGCGGTATCAGAAACGGCTCGGTCCGGGTCAACACCACGACCGGGATGGCCGGGAAACCGGGAGCGGCGGCGACCTGCGCGACGCTGGCGTCGATGTCGATCTCCTCGAAGTTCGTGGCATCCCGCAGTTGCGCGGGTGGCGTGTCCAACTCCCGCCGGTAATCGGGCCAGTCCGACCCCATCAGCTCGGGTATCTCCACCCCGAACGCGTCGACGAACACCACCGCCCGCACCTGCTCCGGGTAGGTCTGGGCGTACAGCCGCGCGAACACACCGCCCAGCGAATGCCCGGCGAGCACGTACGGGCCCGGCACGTGCGCCGCGTCGAGCAGCACGTGCAGGTCGGTGACCACGTCGCGCGCGGTGCGCGGCATCGGGAGCGGCGAACTGCTGTCGCCGACGACGGGAGGATCGGCATAGCGCAGCGTGCCGGGTCGGTCGTAGGCGCAGACGCGATGTTCGCGGGCTACGGTGGGCAGCACGGCCGGGCCGGTCGCCGGTGCGGTGGCGTCGGACTTGCTCCACGGGTCGGACGAGTTGTGGTATCCGGATTCCAGAATCACCGTCGGCGTGCCCTGACCGCGGCACTCTAGATACAGATGTCGCCCATTGCCGATGTCGACCGGGCCGGCGATGTCGCCGGGCGCCAGCGGCGGCATCGTCGGGCGACTGGTATGTGAGCAGCCGGCGAGCAGGGCGGCGACCGCCGAGATCACCGCGAGGCGCGCAATACCCGGCCTGGTCTGCGATATGCGCATCGAAACATTGTGTCGCGCCGGTGGGTGATACGGCCGCCCGGATCAGTTGAATCGTGCCGGCCGACCCGCCAGCCAGGTCCGCAACGCGGCGTCGATCGTGTCTTGACGGCCGGACAAGGTCCCGTCGCTGATGTCGAGCCAGTGCACGCGGGGATCCCGCCGGAACCAGGACCGCTGTCGGCGCACATGTCGACGAGTGGCCAGGGATGTTCTGCGCTGGGCCTCCTGTAACGCGCTGGCATCGCCGCCCTCACGCAAGGTAGCGATGATCTGGGCGTAACCCAAGGCACGTGAGGCGGTGACACTTTTGCCCAATCCGCGCCGCAGCAGCGAAACCACCTCTTCGACCAGACCTTGGTCGAACATCTGCTTGGTGCGCAAGGCCAGCCGCTCATCCAGATTCCGGGTGTCACAGTCCAATCCGATGATGACCGTGTCCCAGCGGGGCTTACCGATGCGCGGCGCGTGGGCCGAGAACGGCTTGCCGGTCAGTTCGATCACTTCCAGCGCGCGTACCGTGCGACGCGTGTCGGCAATCGGAATCGCGGCCGCTGCGGCAGGGTCGCGGCGTTCCAACTCCAGGTGCAATTCGGCGGGTCCCACCTCGGACAACCGCTGCTCCCAGCGGGTGCGAACCGCTTGGTCGGTATCGGGAAACTTCCAATCATCAAGCAGCGCTTGGACGTACAGCATCGACCCGCCGACAAGTATCGGCAGCGCACCCCGGGCGAGGATCGCTTCGACATCGGCCTTGGCGGCCTGCTGATACCTCTCGACACTGGCGGCTTCGGTGATATCGAGGACGTCCATCTGGTGATGCGGAATGTTCCGGCGTTGGGCATACGGCAACTTCCCGGTTCCGATGTCCATGCCCCGATACAGCCGGGGTGCCTCCGCGTTCACCACCTCCACAGCACACTTGCCACCGAGTCTTTCGGCGACGTGCAGAGCGAATTCGGACTTGCCAGTCCCTGTGGGTCCGATGATCGCCATCGGCCTCATGCTCGCTCCATCCCGTCGGGACATTCGCCCCTTCGCACCGGCATTCCAGTGGCCTTCCTGCGACGACAGCTATTCCGTGCAGCGCACACACGCCGAATGAGAAAAGGATCGGATGGGTCGTATCGCCAGGCCGTCTCGCAAAAGATCAGGTCCTCGCGCTACCGGAAATCCGGACCCCTTACCCTCTCCAAACGGGTTGCGATGTCAGATGACCCACGACTCACCGAGCAGGTGGTAGTCGTCTATTTCGTCGTCTGCGGCGACCGCGTGCACATACTTTTCGGGCTCGTCGGAATAGATCTCGACGATCGAAATCGCGGGCTCCCTGAAGCCGAAGTCGCCGTCGATGTCGGTGTGCAGTATCTGGAACGTTATTTCGATCATGCACATTTTCTCGACCCCGGCAGGGGTGTTATGCAGGAGGACCATCTGGGAGACCCGCCCGCTGGGATGTTTGGGCGGCTGGCGACCGTTGGCGAACTCGTCTTCGATGTCGTAATAGCCGGGGAACCAGGTGTTGGTGTAGATGCCCATTTTGAGCAGGAGGTTCATCATGGGTATCCCTACGTATCGCGCGGCGAATTCGTAGGGCGCATGGGGCAGGCGCTTGCGGTGGGTGTAGGTATAGCGGTCGTCGGCCCAGAGAAAGTCATGGTATTCACTGCAATAGGTGAAGTATTTACTGTTCCGGAAGTCTGCCAGGCCCTTCTTGAGTGCAGCGCGCAGCTGTGCTTCCAGCTCGACGTAAAACGGGGCTTTGTTCACAAATCACCTTTCTTGACCGCACCGAACAACCCATTGCCGGTGAGCAGTTGATCGGGATCGTATTCACGTTTGAGCTGCGCGAGCCGGGTGTAGTTGGACGCGTAGACGGCGCGCGGATCCGTGCTGCCATAGTTCTGGTAGAGCGATTTGCCCAGCATGTGACCCGACATCGCCTGCCAGCAGTCGTCGGCGTAGCTGACATGTTCCTCGGGCGGCTGCCGCTCCTCCCAGGCCGAGCAGATCAGCAGGTTGTAGGTCGCGCTGCGGTGCGGGAATGCGGTGTCGCTGGGAGCGTGGTGGTTGATCCGACCACCTACGTGTTCCACCGAGACCAGGCTGCGCGGTGAGGTGATGGTGTCCACCTGATCCAGCAGTGTTGCGGCGGCCTCAGCGGTCAGCGATCCCGCGCCCAGATATCCGGCCCGCCAGTAGTAGTGCTTGCCGTGGGGCACATGCGCATCGAGCATGCTCTGCAACTCGGAGTAGCGGATCTTGCCGATCTCGTCGCGCAGGGGTGTGCCCAGTGCGCGCACGCGTGCGACCAGCCGTGCATGGTCGGTGGCAGGCAGGTAGGACAGCAGCGACAGGACGCAGACGCGTTGATCGTCGACCTGCATGAAAGTGAGATACATGGTGACATCGTCACTGCACTGGTCAGTGAACTCGCGGTAGAAGTCGAAGACGGCCTTCGCGTCGGCGATCCCGAAAGTTATTGAGCCACCTGATACTTCGGGACCGACCTCGTGCAATCGGTAATGGAAGGAGGTGGCGATCCCGAAGTTGCCGCCACCGCCGCGCAGGGCCCAGAAGAGATCGGGATGGTTCTCGCGGTCAGCGCGTAGGTATTCACCACGGGCCGTCACGACGTCGACGGCCAGGAGGTTGTCCGAGGCCAGACCGTGGCGCCGGGACAGCCAACCATAACCGCCCCCCAGCGTGAGTCCTGATATCCCGGTGTGCGACACGGTGCCCAGTGGTGTGGCCAGCCCGAATTGCTGAGTCTCGTGGTCGAATTCGCTGCCGAGCAGACCAGCCTGGGCCCAGGCGGTCTTGTCCTCGCGATGGACGACAATCCCTTTCAGAGCGGACAGGTCGATGACGATGCCGTCGTCGATCATCGCGTGTCCGGCGACGCCGTGGCCGCCCGCGCGGACGGCAACCGGCGTTGACCGAGCGTTGGCAAACCGCACCGCCTCGACGATGTCAGACACCCCGCGGCACTGGACGATCATTGCGGGATGTCTGTCGACACGGCCGTTCCACAGGCGCCGCGCCGAGGGGTAGTCGTCATCCCCCTTGACCAGAAGTCGGCCACGGAGATTGCTGCGCAACAGGTCAACACCGGTCATACTCAGGCCTGCTCTGCCGGAGGGCGCCGAACCGAATTTGTGCGTACCGCGTCAGATCGTCGATATGGTCGGGCGCGGTTTTGCCGACGGCGACGGCGCCCTCGAAGTACGCCTCCCGCAATATGTCGCAGAGGTGCAGGGTCAGCATCCGGCCGTAATCTTCGTAGGTGGCAACGCAGGTGGACAGTCGGTCCGCCCAGTTCGCCACACCGGTTGGCTCCGACAGGCAGTCCTTGACGAAGGCAATCATGTTCTTGTGGTGAGAGCTGCACAGGTTTTCCAGAACGTGTTGCTGCGGAGTGTCGATTCCAAGACATTGCGCCAGTTCTTGGCCCCACATCGTCGCTTCGGGCCAGAGCTGAAGTGCGCTCAACAGACCACACGCCTGCACATAGCTGTCGGTCTCGTTGTTCCGGAGAACCTCGGTCTGGGTGACGACAAATGCATTGGTGTACCGGACCACTTTGTAGAGAAAGGCGGTCAGCGGTTGCAGTGACTCGGGCATGGGCGCCACTGCGCCTTCGACGAACACGTCGGGCATGCCGAGCGTCTTGGCTGCCGAGCCGTGCGCAATCTCGAATTCTTTGGTGATGTCGGTCCCGGCCAGCATCGACAAGATGGTGTCACCGCCGATATGGATGGCCAGAAACCCGGTGATGTCGAGGACATTGTTTCGACAGATGACCCGCACCCGGCAACGCGGGTCCGTTGCGGTGGCGACATCCCACGGATACAGGCGGGCCGCCACGGCCGGCCGCGCGCCCGTGGCCGGCTGCACACAAAAATGGAGTCGCCGCTGTTCGCGTAGACGTCGGAACGCGTCGTCCACCAAAGCGGAATGCATGGCGATCGCCGTACGCAATGCGGTGTGAATGCGCCGCACGAACACCGCGTCGCCCAACACGTAGAGGTGCGCCGGGCCGTCGAGTAACTGAAACAACTCGCCCGCGCGCTGCTGCACGAGACCAACCAGGTTCGGATGCGATACCAAGGTCATGTCCCCGTCCACCAGAGCACGCAGCTCAGCGGGGATGTTCGCCCCTTCCAGCCATACTGCGGCGGCGCGGGCATTCTGGTGTTGTCCGAGCGCTATCCCCATGCCAAGGCAGTCGACATCGGAGAAGATGACGACGGGTGAAGGTTGTTTCGGTGGCCGGCAGAACGCACCTGGTTCGCGCTCTACGAAGCGAATCGACGCGATGTCGTCGACCACAGGAGCCCAGAAGATCGTTTCGTTGCCGCCCGGGTCTCGGCGCACAAAATTCGCCAGAAGCGTTGCGCGCGTTCCATCCCGGTGCTCGATACCGATGGCCGCGCGGTCGCCGGGCAGCCAGCCCAGATCGCGTACCGGCAACCTCCACAATCGCGAGGTGCAGCCACCGGTCTGCACCGGGAGCACATGGGCATGAGCACGCCGCGAGCCGCTGAGTCGTTCGGCCGCACTCACCCGCAAGTGGCGGTTCGCCAGTTCCCACCCCGGTGTCGAGGCGTTTCCTTCGATCCCCCCGTTGCTTCTCTCCCGACCACTGAGAATCGCCTGGTAGGAATAGGCGAACACTTTCCGGTGGTGCAACTGGAAGAAATACCCGTAGCTCTCGCACAGGAAGTGGTAGGCCTCGTCGAGTTCGGGGTAGCGCCCGCGATGCGTCGCGACGTACTCGGACACGGGCATATCACCTACGGCGGCAATCAATTCCCGCCACGCGGGCGGCAGCATTGCACGTGTTCTCGTCATGATCTGTCCGAGAAACGAGGTGTACTTGGTGCGCCCGATCAGCTGGTCCATGACGTGCCAGGCGGGCGCGAACAGCCCCGAAAAGCCCTCCTCGCCTTCGGACATCGCTGCTGTCCACCGTGCGGTGGTATTTCCCCACTCGACCGCGCTGACCCGGGTGTCGGCCGAGGCCAGCACTTCCTCGACCAGCGTTTGCCAGATCCGCGCAAGTCGGACCAGTTGTCCTGCCACACCCGCATGATCTTCGGCTTGCATAGCGCGTTGAATCGCCAAGGGAGCACTGACACCGGGGAAACGGGAGCAGATTTCGATGACGGAAAACCAGAACTGGTGTTCGGTCCTCGATAAAAAGAATGGCGCGAGCAACCGGCAGCTGTCGCCTCTGACGCGTTCGGGTGTGTAGCGTTCATCCCCGCCCCACACGAAGTTGGCGACAAACAAGTCACTTTCCACACAGGACCGATGCCGTCCCATTCGCCGCCACACTGCCTGCCAAGGCTGCATCACCTGCGCTTGCACAGGCGCCAGCACACTGTCGCCGACGGTAGGCACCAGGGTGCCCGCATGGAGACGCTGACTGCCTTCGTCCATCTCCTGCCAGCAGTATTTGAACCCGAGGGCAAGGACGCCCAGGACCATGTTCGCCCGAACCAGATACTTGTCCGGCAGCCCGGTGGGATCCAGCGCGGGCAGGCTCATCAAATTCCGGCACACCTGACCGGCGCGATACCAGGAAGGGATTTCAGCCAGGAATTCGTCCCAAACCCGCCATTGGGCAGGCAGACATCGCGGTAGCGGTTCCCGGGGCAGAAACTCGTAGTCCTGGCTGATAAATCCACGGTGGCCGTAAACATCGGTCGCACTGTCTTTCAACAATGATTCGACAGGGGTCAAGGGCGGCACAATAACACCTCTCAGTGGAGACCAGCGGGTGTAAAAACTGCTCGATATCGGTGCTTGCCAAACGCGAGGTCAGGCACTATTTCTGCGCGTGTTGCTACCCAGTTCTGCTGCGGGACCGCATATCTCGTCTCGCTGTCGGTTGCCGGGCGAAACTCTTCATTGGGTGCCGCATTGCTCGAGTATCCAGTACTTAGTGGCGCAAAGTTCTGTCGTCCCGCGAATACTCATAGATTCTTCATATCTGACGCAGCGTTTCCTATCGCCACGCCCGCCGGACCTGCGGAGTTATTTGTTTTCTGGACAAGGGCCGAATAACCTCACTTTCCACGAATAGCAAGTTTTCGGGACACCTGTCCCCCGGAGAGAGGCAGGAAATTCGCGAAGAAATCCCGGGCCTCCTTTTCAGGGAGGGCCGAGTACGCGCAATTCGACCGTCGGCCCTCGTTGAGAGCGGTTACCGACGCCGACGCTGCAGCTGGGATCGGCCTTCCTACGGGGAATGCCGACGTGTCTCGATCTCCTTTAGAGGGAGATTCGAGCGAGGGGTGGCCCCGGCTCAGGTGCTGAATCTGAGCGGGACGGACGGAACTATAAACATGTGGTCCACATCACCGCAACCGGATCTCGTGAATTGCCTGAATGTTTCGCGATCTGGACAGCTGCGCCGACCAGGCCGGCGCACTTCACCAAAAGAGCTGGCGCCACCGTCTTTTGGGCAATGCACCAGCGTTCCGGGTGGGCCCGCCCGGCCCCAGTCCGGCCCGCGGCGCGAGCGGATGCACCTGCCATTGCTGCCGCGGGCTCGATACACCGCCGCGAAGTTCATCGGTGGCCGCTTAGAGTCCCCTGTCGGGGTCGGACCCGGAAGTCGCCCGTACGTTAGGGTCGGTTACGTGGCTGACGATGAACTGAGCCTTTCACAATCTGTCCGACACTGACGCCGGGAGAACACGCATGAGCGCCGAGCAGCCGACCATCATCTACACGCTGACCGACGAGGCGCCTCTGCTGGCGACCTACGCCTTTCTGCCGATCGTGCGTGCGTTCGCCGAGCCGGCCGGCATCACGATCAAGACCAGTGACATCTCGCTGGCGGCCCGCATCCTCGCCCAGTTCCCCGACGAACTCGACGAAGACCAGCGCGTTCCGGACAACTTGGCCGAGCTGGGCAAGCTGACCCAGCATCCCGACACCAACATCATCAAGCTGCCCAACATCAGTGCCTCGGTGCCGCAGCTGGTTAAAGCGGTCAAGGAGTTGCAGAGCAAGGGCTACAAGATTCCGGACTTCCCGCAGAACCCGAAGACCGACGAGGAAAAGGAGATCCGCGCCAAGTACGCCAACTGCCTGGGTAGCGCGGTGAACCCCGTTCTGCGGGAGGGTAATTCCGACCGTCGCGCACCCAAGGCGGTCAAGGAATACGCGCGCAAGCATCCGCACAGCATGGGCGAGTGGTCGATGGCCTCGCGCACACATGTCGCGACGATGAAGCACGGCGACTTCTACCACGGCGAGAAGTCCATGACGGTGGACCACGCATGCGACGTGAAGATGGTGCTGGAGACCAAGAGTGGCGAGACCATCGAACTCAAGCCCAAGGTGTCGCTGAAGGACGGCGACGTGATCGACAGCATGTTCATGAGCAAGAAGGCGCTGTGCGAGTTCTACGAAGAACAGATGGAGGACGCGCACAAAACAGGCGTGATGTTCTCCCTGCATGTCAAAGCGACGATGATGAAAGTCAGCCACCCGATCGTGTTCGGGCATGCGGTGCGCATCTTTTATAAGGACGCCTTCGCCAAACACCAGGAGCTGTTCGACGAACTGGGCGTCAACGTCAACAACGGACTGGTCGACCTCTACGACAAGATCGAGTCGCTGCCCGCGTCCCAGCACGACGAGATCATCCGGGATCTGCACGCCTGCCACGAACACCGGCCGGAGCTGGCGATGGTCGACTCGGCCAAGGGCATCTCCAACTTCCATTCCCCCAGCGACGTGATCGTCGACGCGTCAATGCCGGCGATGATCCGCGCCGGGGGCAAGATGTACGGCGCCGACGGGCGGCAGAAGGACACCAAAGCGGTCAACCCCGAGTCCACCTTCTCCCGCATCTACCAGGAGATCATCAACTTCTGCAAGACCAACGGACAGTTCGATCCGGTCACCATGGGCACTGTCCCCAACGTGGGGCTGATGGCTCAGCAGGCTGAGGAGTACGGCTCGCACGACAAGACGTTCGAGATTCCCGAGGCCGGGGTCGCCAACATCGTCGACCTCGAAACGGGCGAGGTGCTGCTCAGCCAGAACGTCGAAGAAGGCGACATCTGGCGCATGCCGATCGTGCGGGACGAGCCGATTCGCGACTGGGTCAAGCTCGCGGTCAACCGGGCACGTAACTCCGGCATGCCGGTGCTGTTCTGGCTGGACCCCTACCGCCCGCATGAGAACGAGTTGATCAAGAAGGTCAACACCTATCTGAAGGATCACGACACCGAAGGTCTGGACATCCAGATCATGTCCCAGGTGCGATCCATGCGATACACGCTCGAGCGCCTGATCAGAGGCTTGGACACCATCGCTGCCACCGGCAACATCCTGCGCGACTACCTCACCGACCTGTTCCCGATCCTCGAGCTGGGCACCAGCGCCAAGATGCTGTCGATCGTGCCGCTGATGAAGGGCGGTGGGTTGTACGAAACCGGCGCCGGCGGCTCGGCACCCAAACACGTTCACCAGTTGACGGAGGAGAACCACCTGCGCTGGGACTCACTGGGTGAATTCCTGGCGCTGGGGGCGTGTTTCGAGGACATCGGGATCAAGACCGACAACGAGCGGGCCAAGATCCTGGGCAAGACCCTGGACGCCGCGATCGGCAAGCTGTTGGAGAACAACAAGGGCCCGTCGCGCAAGACCGGTGAACTCGACAACCGGGGCAGCCAGTTCTACCTCGCGATGTACTGGGCGCAGGAGCTCGCCGATCAGGACGATGACGAGGACCTGAAGAAGCACTTCGGCAAACTCGCGGAGGTCTTCGCCAAGAACGAGGACAAGATCGTGTCCGAGCTGAACGAAGCTCAGGGTAAAGAGGCCGACATCGGTGGCTATTACTACCCGGATGCGGAGAAGACCGCAGCGATCATGCGGCCGAGCAAGACGCTCAACGACGCGTTGTCCGACGCCCGGGAATGACCGCCGGCCTGCCGCCCGGAGCGATGGAGTTCCGGGCGTCAGCGCGGCGGGTGCGTCTCGTCGGTCCACGTGGTGGGCAGCAGCGGCTGCGGCGGCCCGTTGCCGAATGAGTCGGCGGCCAGTTCGGTCATTCCGGCGGGCTCGATAGCCCCAGACGTATGGTGCGTGCCGGTGAAGCCGAACTCCCTACCGGCACCCCGGTCCGAAGCGGTTGCACCGAGCTCTGTCGGTTCCGGGCCAGCCGGCGTCGCTTCATCGGAATCCAGAAATTCATAGACGTATCCGCGGTCCTTGACGTCGGCCGCGCGACGGCGGCGGGCCTTGCGCCGCTGCGCTGCGGTCGAGACCGCCGTCGCGGATGCCACGGCCGCATGATCCGCAGCGGGTGCCTTTGCCGCCGTGTGGTCGGTCAGGGTCGGGCCGACGCCTTGGTCGGGGTCCATACCGCCGACCGCATAGGGCACTGCCGCCGGCGGCCCCGGCAGCGGTGCCGCGCTGGGACCACCGACACCGGTCAGACCGGTCGGGGTAGTCGCGGGTGCCGCGATTCCGGTGATCGGCGCGATCGACGCCATCGGGAACGGATTGGATCCGGACTGGTGCGGCAGCGAATCGCCCGCGGCATCGGGCAGCACCGATGCGGGTTCCGGCACCGCCAGGGCGGCCAACCCGCTGAGTCCGGCCAGCCCGACCGCGGCGGCCATCAGCAGCGGCGACGCCAGGAGCATCCCGTAGAGCGTCCACCACAGCGGCCAACCCCAGAAGTTGTAGCTGATCACAAAAATTATCGGGCCCCAGGTCGTCAGTGCCACAACCGGATTGGCGGCGAAGTCGACCAGGAACGCCTGAATCAGATTGAGTGGGTTGCGCAAGAAATCCAGGGTTTCCTGCCCAGCCGGAAAGGTCAGGATGGTGGGCGCCAACGCGTCGAGGATGTCGTTCCAGATTTGCGCCAAGGACTGCGCTTCGGCTGCGGCGATCACCGGCGGGGCCGGCGAGTCGGCCGGTATTGCCGCCACCGCGGTCTGGGTCACCGCCTGGTAGGTACTCATTGTGGTGGCGGCCTGGATCCACATTCGCGCGTAGTCCGCCTCGTTGAGTGCGATGGGAATTGTGTTGATGCCGAAGAAGTTCGTGGCCACCAACACGCCGTGCACCGCATGGTTGGCCGCCAGCTCGGCCGGTGTCGGCATGGTGGCCAGCGCCACGGTGTAGGCAGCAGCCGCGACCTCGTGCTGGGCAGCGGTGTTGGCGCTGTTGCTGCTCTGCGCGGCCAGCCAGGCCAGATACGGCGCGTGTGCGGCGAGATATCGCTCGGCGGTCGATCCCTGCCAGGACGAGCCCCCCACCACCTCCAGCAAGGTGCTCAATTCTGTTGCAGCGCCCAGATACTCGCGTGCCAGCGCGGTCCAGGCGGCAGCCGCGGCGAGTATCGCGCCGGGCCCGGGCCCGCTGAACAGCAGCGCCGAGTGCACCTCGGGCGGCACAGCCGCCCACAGCGGCGCAGTCATCGCCGCGATCCGACGAGGAGTCTGCCGGCGACCGCGGAAACATAGAGCCACAGCACGAGGCTGCCGACCCATGTTGGCACGTAATCGAATTCGTCGGCCCGAGCCGAAGCGTTGACACCCAGATAGGCGCAGACCGCGAGCACCGAGATCCCCACCAGTGCCGACAGCGCGGCCCACCGGTGATCACCGGCCCCGGCAAAGTACCGGGCGAAGGCGAAACATGCCACGGTGACCGCGAGAAATCCGATCATGCCGCCGATGCCGTGGATCCTGGCGGACGTGCTCAACGCGTCGTAACCGGGGAACCCGCCGGACGTTCCCGGCGGGAAGCCGAAAGCGGGCTCCGGCGGACATAGACCGACGATGAGGCCGGCGCCCAGACCGTAACCCACCAGCCCGGCCGCAGCCACCACCCCGGAGCGCTGCGGCCACGCGGACCATCCGACACCCACTCCGAAGGCGACCAGCAGCACACCGTAGACCAATATGTCGATGGTCTGCACCCACCCCCAATCACCCAGCACCAGAAGGCTGTTGGGGTGGCGGCGGATGTCGAATCCAGGCCGCACGGCAGCCAACAGGCACGATGTCACGGTCATGCAGACGCCGGCGACCACGCCGGCCCACAACAGGGTCGCGGCCAGGCGCGGGGCGCGGACGGCCACCTCAGCCTGCAACGTCATCGCGGTACCCTCTCGGAATACTTGGTTAGCCAAACCTAACCGAACATAACATGAATGATGTTCATGTTCGACCCTGTGCAACGATATTCCGGTGGCCACCCACAATGCGTTGCGTCGGCGTCAGCCGGTGCAGGAACGGAGCAGAAAGCGCGTCGCGCGGATGCTGGCTGCCGCGCTGGAGTTGCTCGAATCCGGCGGCGAGGAAGCGGTCACCACCCGCGCGATCGCCGAGCGCGCCGGGATCCCGGTCGCCACCGTCTACCAGTTCTTCCCGAACCGGGACGCGATGTTGCAGGAGATCCTCACCGACCTGCTGGACCGCCGCGACGCCGAAGGCAGCATGGTGTTGTCCGCGTTGGCGCCGGCCAGTCTGGGGGAAGTGATCCATGCGCTGTTCGAATTTCACCGCGAGTACCTGGACACCCACCCGCAGCTGGCTAATCTGTTCTACCTCAGTCGTTCCCGGGGATTGATCGCCGACCCGCAGCAACGCCGGGCACGCTTCGCCGAAGCGCTGCACGCCGCCCTCATCGAATGGCGGCTACTGCGCGCCGACACCGACCTCCTGGTGACCACCATGGCCGTCGAACTCGGTGATCACGTCTTGGAGTTGTCGCACCGCGCCGGCCCCGGCCGGGCTCGCGCGGTGTTCGCCGAGGGCGAGCGCGCGCTGACGAAATACCTGGAGCTCTACGCAATGCCCGACGAGACACCGGCTAACTAGCTGGGCAGCGCTTGACATCGGCTACCGACTGCCGACCAGGTACCAGGTGTGCATCACGCCTTTGCCTTTGACGTCGACGTCGCCGCGCTCCTCGAACAGAAACGTGCCGTTGAGCCGCTCGTGGACATCCTGGGGCACCTGAATTCGTCCCTCGACGCCGGTGGTTTCCATCCGCGAAGCCACGTTGACCGCGTCCCCCCACACGTCATAGAAGAACTTTCGCGCCCCCACCACACCGGCCACCACCGGCCCCGCCGCCAAGCCGATGCGCAATGGCACCGCCCTGCCGCGCATGTCGGTCAGATCCGCGACCGCGGCCGCCATGTCCAGCGCCAGGCGGGCCAGCGCCTGCAGATGATCGGGTCGCGGTTCCGGTACACCGCTGACGATCATGTAGGAGTCACCACTGGTCTTGATCTTTTCCAGGCCGTGGCGATCCACGAGTCCATCCAATTGGGTGTACAGGCGGTCCAGGAAGCCGACCAGTTCGGTGGGCGCAGTGTCGCTGGCCTGCCGGGTGAAACCGGCGATGTCAGCGAACAGCACCGAGGCGTCGTCGTATTTGTCGGCGATCACCGGCCGGGACGGATCTTTGAGCCGCTGGGCGATCTGCGCCGGCAGGATGTTGGCCAGCAGCGCCTCCGACCGTTCGTATTCGGCCTCGATGGCCTGCTCGGCACGGGTGACCTCACGTACCGCATACCAGATGGTCGCGACCACCATGACCCACGATGAGATCACGGTGATGACGAATCCGAAGGTGTAGGCCCAATCCGGTTGTACGCCGGTTCTTTCCGGCACCAAGAGTTCGGTTGCGACGGTCAGGACCGCGCCCAGCGCCGCCATCAGCACGGCCAGTCTCAGATGGTCGACGGCGAGCACCAACACGATCAACGTCGCCGCCACCAGGAAGTAGAACTGCATCCCTGATCCGGTGCCGACACGCAAGGTCACGATGAGGATCAGCAGGTAACCCACCATGAGAAAGGTCAGCGGGGCGACCAGCGTACCGAACCGGTACAGCAACGGGATCGACAGATAGAGCGCGGTGCCGATCGCGCTGACGACGCCGATCCACAACCCACCGTGACCGATGAAGATCGACAGCACACTGAAGAAGCCGCTGACCATCGCACCGATCCGGGTCGCCACGGTCAGCACCCGCTCTTGTCGGGCAATACGTTTCGACGAGGGCGCAACATCCGGCGGCGTACCGTGCTGCCGGCCCAGACCAGGCACGACCAGCGATCGCGGTCCGAGCGTCATGGTGGCAGCGTAACGCCGTCGACACGGCGGAGACCTTCGATTCAACGGGTCCACGGTGTTGCCGGTCAACCCTGCACCACCTCGGCCGCAGCAGGATCCGAAGACTGGCGCACAATGCAATCACCGGCACTTCGTGAGGAGTTCTCATGTCCCTGTTCGATATCTCCGAACGCGCCCAGCAGTACCAGGCCGATCTGCGCGAGTTCATGGATTCCCACGTCTACCCGGCGGAGACGATCTATGACGAGCAGATGCGGGAGGCCGGTGACCCGCACTTCCACCCGCCCGTCCTGGAGGATCTCAAGTCCGAAGCGCGAAAATGGGGATTGTGGAACCTGTTTCACCCGCACCCCGAGTGGGGACCGGGGCTGACGAACCTCGAGTACGCGCCGTTGGCCGAGATCATGGGCCGCAGTCATCTGGCGTCCGAGGCGTGCAACTGCAGCGCCCCGGACACCGGGAATATGGAGGTGCTCACGCTGTTCGGCACCGACGAGCACCGGGAGCGTTACCTCAAACCGCTGCTGGACGGCAAGATCCGGTCGGCGTTCGCGATGACCGAGCCGGCGGTGGCGAGTTCGGACGCCACCAATGTCGAAATGTCGATGGTCCGCGACGGTGACGGCTATGTGCTCAACGGCCGGAAGTGGTTTGCTTCCAACGGAATGCACCGTAACTGCAAGGTGCTGATCGTGATGGGTAAGACGGATCCGGACGCCGCCCCGCACCGGCAGCAGTCGATGATGGTGATGCCGATTGACGCGCCGGGCATCACGGTGCGACGCAACTTGTCCGTCTTCGGTTACCAGGATCGTGAGGGACATGCCGAGATCGACTTCGACGATGTGCGGGTGCCGGCCACCGATGTGCTCAAGGGGGAGGGCGAGGGTTTCGCGATCAGCCAGGCCCGGCTGGGCCCCGGCCGCATCCACCACTGCATGCGGGCCATCGGCATGGCCGAGCGCGCGCTGGAGCTGATGTGCCGGCGCGCCCAGTCTCGCGTCACCTTCGGAAAACCGATCAGCGACAACGCCAATATCCGGGACTGGATCGCCGAGGCGCGTATCGACATCGAAATGATCCGTCTGCTCACGCTCAAAGCCGCGCATCTGATGGACACCGTCGGCAATAAGGAGGCGCGCACCGAGATCGCGGCCATCAAGGTTGCCGCCCCCAACATCGCGTTGAAGATCGTCGACCGCGCCATCCAGGTGCACGGCGGTGGCGGTGTCACCGACGATTTCCCACTGGCGATGGCGTGGGCGCATCTGCGCACACTGCGACTGGCCGACGGCCCGGACGAAGTGCACAAGCGGGCCATCGCAAGTCAGGAATTGCGCAAGTACCGCAACGATGTCTGAGGACATCCCGGGCGTCGACGCCGCGGCGGTGTCGCGCTGGCTGGTGACCCTGGGCATCGACGCCACCGGTCCGCTGCGCTTTCAGCGGATCGGACTCGGGCAGTCGAACCTGACCTATCGCGTCAGCGATGCCGACGGGCAGGCCTGGGTGCTGCGCCGCCCGCCGCTGGGTCACCTGCTGGCCTCGGCCCACGATGTGGTGCGCGAGGCGCGGATCATGGCGGCGCTGGCCGACACCGACGTGCCGGTCCCCCGAATACTGGGCGTGACAACCGATCCGGAGTTCACCACCGCACCGTGGGTGTTGATGGAGTTCGTCGACGGTTTGGTGGTGGACACGATGGCGGTCGCGGCGGCGCTGACACCGCAGCAGCGCCGCCAGATCGCGCTGTCCCTGCCGCGCACCCTGGCCAAGGTCCACGCCGTCGACCTCGCGGCGGTGGGCCTACAGGATCTGGCCAGCCACAAGCCGTATGCGCAGCGCCAGCTCAAGCGCTGGGCCGGACAGTGGGAGCTGTCGAAGACGCGCGACATCCCCGAACTCGACGATCTCACCGCCCGTCTCTCGGCCTGCATTCCCGAGCAACGCGAAGTCAGCCTGGTGCATGGTGATTACCATCTGCGCAACCTGATCACCTCGCCGCAGACCGGGGCCGTGATCGCGACTCTGGACTGGGAGTTGTCCACGCTGGGTGATCCGCTCGCGGACATGGGCAGCCTGCTCACCTACTGGCTGGAGCCCGGGGAAACGACCAAAAACGACTTCGAGCCGACCACACTGCCGGGTTTTCCCGATCGCGCGGAGATGACCCGGCTCTACATCGACGAGACCGGCCGCGACCCCGCCGCGGTGCAGTACTGGCACGCGCTGGGACTGTGGAAGCTGGCGATCATCGCCGAAGGCGTCATGCGCCGGGGCATCGACGAGCCGCAGAACAGGGCCGCCTCCGGAGCACCGACCACCGACCGGATCGACGCGACCGTGCGCATGGCATGTGAAATCGCCGCTGCGGCAGGGATCTTCGGGCGCTGACTACCGGCCTGAAGTCTGCGCAGCCGGACGACCGGCGTGCTGCCCGTCGCACCACTGGTCAGGAGGCACCGACTGGCGTACCTCCGCCACATGCTCCCCACACCCCTCCCACGTGGTCTTTCCACAGACCGGGCATTGCACCGCACGACACATAGAATCTCCTTGAAACGCGTTGGCGCCACCGCTACTCGATAGACTAATGCGCCCTACTGGCGCTGCTGCGTGCCGTTCAGTTAATCGACGAGGTCACGCAGCGTCTCGATCAGCTTGACCCGCTCGGCGGGCGTGCCGGCCAACGGCATCACGTTCAGCGTGGTCACCCCCGCGGCGCGATACGCGGCCACCCGTTCCTTCACGAATTCCTTTGTGCCGATCAGGTTTACGTTGCGCACCAACTCGTCGGGAACGGCTTTGGCGGCCGCGTCCTTCTCCCCGGCCAGGTAAAGCTGTTGAATCCGATCGGCTTGCGGGCCGTAGCCGTACCTGGTGGCCAGGGTGTGGTAGAAGTTCTTGCCCTTGGCCCCCATGCCGCCGATGTAGAGCGCCAGGTGCGGTTTGACGAATTCGAGCATCGGCTCGACGTTCTCACCGATCGCCAGCGCCGGTCCGGCGTACACCTCGAGTGCGCCGAGTGCCGGATCGCGCTTCGCCTGCCCGGCGGCCAGGGCCTGGCCCCACACGTCAGCCGCCTTCTCCGGCAGATAGAAGATGGGTTGCCAGCCCTCGGTCAGCTCGGCGGCCAATTCGACGTTCTTCGGGCCCAGCGCCGCGATCAGGATCGGAATGCGTTCCCGGACCGGATGATTGATCAACTTCAGCGGCTTGCCGAGTCCGGTCCCCTGTCCGGCGGGCAACGGGACGGTGTAGTGATTGCCCCGGTACTGCACGGTCTCGCGGCGCCACACCTGGCGGCATATCTCGATGATCTCGCGGGTGCGGGCAATCGGGGCGTTATAGGGCACCCCGTGAAAACCCTCGACCACCTGCGGACCGGACGCACCCAGCCCCAGGACGAACCGACCGCCGGAGACGTAGTCGAGGCCCGCCGCGGTCATTGCGGTCAGGGTGGGCGTGCGGGTGTAGAGCTGCAAAATGCCCGATGCCAGTTCCACCCGTTCGGTGCTGGCCGCCAGATAACCCAGCGCACTCACCGCATCGAACGAATACGCCTCGGGCACGAATACGATGTCCAGCCCCGCGTGTTCGAGGTCGGCCACCTCGGCAGCCACTTCCTTGAAGCCGCCGGCGTAGTTGATGCCCAGTCCGATGCGCACGATCAGCCGTTCTGGGCGCCGGCGAACTCGACGGCCTCCTGCTGGATGCGGTCGAACTGGGCGCCCATCGCCTCCGACAGCGCCTGCGCGCCGGACAGCGGCCGCACCATCACGGTGAAGTCGTCGATCAGGCCGTCCTCGTTGAAGTGCAGGAAGTCGCAGCCGGTGATCTTCTTTCCGGACACCACGGTTTCGAACACGAACGCGTGGTCCCGCCCGTTCTCGTCGTGAATTTCCCGGATGTAGCGAAAGTCCTGGAAAACCCGCAGCACACCGCGCAGGATGGCGGCGGTGATCGGTTTTCCGACATACGGCTTGAAGGCCACCGGGCTGGTGAACACCACGTCGTCGGCCAGTAACGCCTGGATGGCCGCTTCGTCGTGGTCTTCGACCGCTTTCCGGAACGGATGCATGAGAACCTCGCAATAGTCAATTTGTTGAGTAGACCCGATCGACGCTAGAGCGTCCCTGCCCCGCCTGTCTATAGGTAACTAATAACCTTGTTGAATAGGTGCTTCGTTGTACGATGCGTCGATGTCGCTGCGTGACGCCGTGCTGACGGCACTTCTCGACGGTGAGTCCTCCGGCTACGACCTGGCCAAGGAGTTCGACGCGTCGGTGGCCAACTTCTGGATGGCCACCCCGCAACAGTTGTATCGCGAACTCGAGCGACTGGCCGAGCAGGGTCTGATCCAGGCGCGCGTCGTGCACCAGGAACGGCGACCGAACAAGCGGATGTACTCACTGACCGACGCGGGCCACGAGTCGATTCGGCACTTCACCGCACGGGCGCCCAAGCCGGCGGCGATCCGCGACGAATTGATGATCAAGGTGGCGGCCGCCGATGCCGGCGACACATCAGCCGTCCGTGCTGCGATCGCCGAACGGCGGGATTGGGCGACGGCCAAACTCGAACGCTACGAACGGCTGCGCGCCCGCCTGCTGGCGGGACGCACCGAGGAGGAGTACGTCGCCCACGCCGAACGGGTGGGCCCCTATCTGACGCTGCTACGCGGAATTTCGTTCGAGGAAGAGAATATTCGCTGGGCCGATCATGCGCTGACCGTCATCGGCCGTCGTCTTCCGGCGCGCGCATGAACCGCGGTCCCCGGGTGGTGATCATCGGAGCTGGGCTCGCCGGAATCACTGCGCTGCACACCTTTATCCAACGCGGGTTCTCCGATGTCACGGTGTTCGAGAAGGGCGGTGCCGTCGGCGGTGTGTGGCACTGGAACCGGTATCCCGGTCTCACCTGTGACGTGCCCTCCCAGCTCTACCAATTCGGGTTCGCGCCGAAATCCGACTGGTCGCACATCTGGGCCGACGGGGCTGAGATACAGCGCTATCACGATGACGTGGTGGCCTCACTCGGCCTCGGCGAGCATATCCGGTTGAACACCGAAGTCGTTGCGGCACAGTGGGATGAAGAAACCTCCAGCTGGACGTTACGCACCGCCGCCGACGAGCAGATCGTCGCCGACGTCGTGGTGTGCGCCACCGGCGTGCTGCATCATCCGGCCGTACCCGACATCACCGGACTCGACGAGTTCCGCGGGCCTGTGGTGCACACTGCCCGCTGGGACGACGCCGTCGACACGCACGCCAAGAACATCGCGGTCATCGGCACCGGCTCAACGGGCGTGCAGATCATCTCCGCGCTGCAACCCGCTGCGACCGCGATCACGCATTATGTGCGCTCCCCGCAGTGGATACTGTGGGCGCCGATGTCGTTGCGGCAGAGCGCGGTTGTCACCGCGACGTTGCAGCGCTTTCCGCGCGTCCAGCACGGGTTGTACCGAATGATGTTGTGGGCGTCCGGGATTCTCGCCGACATCACCACCCGCCCGTCCTGGCGCCGGCGCGCGGTGCAGAACTATGCGCGCCTGTGCCTGCGCCTGCAGGTCCGCGACACCGCGCTACGGGTCAAGCTCACCCCGGACTACCAGCCGTTGTGCAAACGCCAGGTGGTGTCCGGAACCTATTACCGCGCAATCCAAGCCGACAATGCCGAGTTGGTGACCGACGGCATCGACGAGGTGACGCCCACCGGGATACGGACCGCCGACGGCCGGCACCGGCCGGCCGACGTGATCGTGCTGGCCACCGGCTTCCATTCGCACAACTACATGCGGCCGATGCAGATCACCGGCCGCGACGGCCTGACCATCGACAAAGCGTGGGCCGGCGGACCGCGGGCCTACCGGATGACCGCTATCCCGGGTTTTCCCAACCTGTTCACAGTGCTGGGGCCCAACTCTCCGACGGGGTCCATCTCCCTGCAGTATTCCGCCGAGCGGACCGCCCGCTACATCGCGCACTTCCTGGAGATGCTGCGTACCGGCGCGGCGACCTCGATCGAGGTCACCCAGGACGCGACCGACGAGTTCAACGCCGATGTGGCAGCGGCCATGGCGCCGACCGTCTGGAACACCGGCTGCAACTCGTGGTACCGCACCGACGACAACACGATCGATCTGTGGCCGTACGACCGGGCGACCCTGACGTCGATGCTGGCCGCCCCGGAACCGGCGCACTTCGACATCCGTTAAGGCACGGCCCCGGTCAGGTAGTGCGCAAGTACCGGCCGGAGCCATTCGGTGAGGGTCGCGTCGTCCATCTCCACCAGCGCTGGGATACGCAGCACGTAGCGGGCCGTTGCCAGACCGAGCACCTGCGATCCCACCAGTGCGGCACGCTCGGCGGCACGGTCGGGAACGGCTGCGGCCAGGGCCGGGGCGACCCGGTCGACGAACACCTCGAGCAACGCTTCGGCGGCCGCCTGGTTCGTCGCGGCCGCGCGCAGCAACGGCAGGAACGGCCCCTGTGATCCCCAGATCGCGACGAACATCGGCAACAGCACGTCGGCGAGTTGGTCAGCGGCCACTCCGGACAGGTCGGGGAAATCGATATCCAGGCGGGACGCCGCGGCGAACAGTTCGGCTTTGCTGCCGAAGTAGTGCATGACCAGCGCCGGATCGACGCCGACGGCCGATGCCACCGAGCGGATGGTGGTGCGTTCAAAGCCATGGTTGCCGAACTGTGATCGCGCGGTCGCCAGGATCGCGGCTCGGGTGGCTTCCCCATCGCGTGTCTTCCGCGGCATAGCCGACAGTGTATTTCAACAACTGTTGACAGGGCTACCGGCTCGGACTACTGTCCATTTCAACGGTTGTTGAAATCCGCGAGGAAGGTTGTCGCCATGACCATCACCGCCATCCAGATCGGTCTCGACCCCGACGTGATCGAATACTCGTCGCCGGAGTTCGCCCGGTTTCCGGGGCTCAGCAGAAGAACGCTGCGGGCGGCCAACGACGACAACGTCGCGGCACTGCGGGCGGCCGGCTACCGCGTCGACAACTGCCTGATCGACTTCGGCGACGCCGGCCTGCAACAGGCCCGAAATTGGCTGGAAGCCAACCGATATGACGCCGTGCTGATCGGGGCGGGCGTGCGGCTGGTCGCGAGCAACACCCTGCTGTTCGAGGCGATCGTCAACGTCGCACACACCACCCAGCCCGGCTGCCGATTCGTCTTCAATCACGCAGCGACGTCGTCCCCGGACGACATTCGTCGCTGGTTCCCGCATCCGGGGGCGGTGCGGGCATGAACACCCACGACTGCGACGTTCTGATCGTCGGCGCCGGTCCCACCGGACTCACCGCCGCGGGTGACCTGGCCCGGGCGGGTCACTCGGTGTGCGTGCTGGAACGCCGGCCATCGGTGAACCCGTCCAGCCGGGCGTTCGCCACCATGGCGCGCACCCTTGAGGTCCTCGACGCGCGCGGACTCGCCGAGGACCTGCTCAGCCGGGCACACCGGGCGCCGGGCGTCACGATCTTGCGCGGCGCACGCATCGACCTCACTCACCTCGATTCGCCCTATCGCTTCGTGATGGTGACGCCGCAGACCAACGTCGATGCGGCGCTGCATGATTACGCTGTCGCACAGGGGGCCGACGTCCGGCGCGGCGTCGAAGTCGTCGGCCTGCAGCAGGATGATGCCGGCGTCACTGTGCAGACCGCAGACGGCGACCGGTGGCATGCCCGTTACCTGATCGGCGCCGACGGAGCGCACAGCGCGGTCCGCACGCTGATCGGCGCGGATTTCCCGGGCGAGACGATCTTGTCCTCGGTCGTGCTCGCCGATGTCAAACTGGCGCAGGCGCCCACCGGCGACGGCCTGCGGGTCGGCAGTACCCGAACCAGGTTCGCATTCCTGGCCCCCTACCAGCGGCGCGACGGTGACGGCTCGTGGTACCGCGCCATGACCTGGGACCGCGGTTACCAGGTGGCCGATCACGTGCCGGTGACCGACGACGAGATCGTCAACGTGCTCGACACCGCCATGGGCGCCGAATTGACCGTGCAGGAAGTGCGCTGGAAGTCCCGGTTCCACTGCGAGGAAAGGCAAGTCACCAGGTATCGGCACGGGCGCGTGTTCCTGGCCGGCGACGCCGCCCACGTGCACTCGCCGATGGGCGGCCAAGGCATGAACACCGGGATCCAGGACGCAGCGAACCTGGCTTGGAAGATCGGCGCGGTGCTCGCCGGTGCCGACGACGCGGTGCTCGACACCTACCACGACGAGCGCCACCCGATAGCCAAGCGGGTGCTGTTCCAGTCTGGGCTGTTGGCCCGCGGCGTGACACTGCACCCCCGGGTGGCCCGGGGTTTGCGAAACATATTGGTACCCAACCTGCTTCGCGTCCCGCGGGTACGCGATGCGATCGCCGGCAGCTTCGCCGGGACGACGTTGCGGTATGCGCGGCACCGCGGTGAGCATCCGTTGGTGGGTACCCGTGCGACACAGGTGCCGTTGACGGCGGGCCGGCTGACCGAACTGCACCGCAGGTCACCCGGCTTCGTGCTGATTCGGGAGCCCGATGCCGCCCCGGCCACTGCGGTCGCTCTGCAGCAGGCGCAACGCACCGACGCCGGCCCGGCGGTCCTCGTGCGGCCGGACGGCTACGTCGCCTGGGCCGGGGACTCCGCGGACCGGGCGGGGTGGGTTGCCACCCTTACCCGATGGGTTGGACCTCGAGCGACATCGCTGCCGGCCACCGCGTGAGTCAGGTCTGGAGGGGATACCGGGGATCCGGGGCGTTTGCCGGCATTGCTGACCGGCCGCTGCGGCGCACGGGTTCGCCGGCGCCCGGCATGATGGCCGGGTGACCACCGAGATCCGCGTGCTCGACGACGAGGGTGACCTGCTGGCGGCGTCGAACGTGTTCCGCGCCGCCATGGTCGGGTTCCCACCGCTGAACCTGGCGCCCGGCCGGATCACCAGAATGCTCGAGCCGGGCCGGACCATCGGGGCATTCGTCGACAACCGGCTGGTCGGCACCGCCGACGCCGTCACCAGCCGGCTGACCCTGCCCGGTGGCGCGCTCGTCGGACACGCAGCGGTTACCCACATCGGGGTGCTGCCGTCCTTCACCCGGCGTGGGGTGGCGACCGAGCTGGTGCGCCATCAGCTGCAGGACATCGCCGCTCGCGGCGAGGTGGTGGCGACGCTGCGTGCTTCGGAGGCGACGATTTATGGCCGGTACGGATACGGGGTGGCGAGTTCGGTGCAGAGCGTGGAGGTGCACACGGCGCGGGCGGCACTGCGGCCGGGCGTCCCGTCCGGCGGGCCGGTGCGGTTGCTCGACCCGGCCGACGCGTGGGAGCTGCTGCCGTTCGTCTACTCCGAGCATCGGCCGGCGCGTCCGGGCAGCATCGACCGCCCCCCGGTGTGGTGGGAAAGTTTGCGGTCGCGCAGTGAATCGGCGGCGGGCGCTTCGTATGTGGCGGTGCACGGCGACCCCGGATCCGAGTCCGGGTTCGCCCGCTACCGCCCGATCGACACCGACCGGTGGTTCGTCAGCGATCAGCGCACCATCGTGGTGGAGGACTTCTTCGCGCCCACCCCCGATGCCTACCTGGGACTGCTGCGCTTCCTGTTCGGACTGGACCTGGTCGATCGGGTGATCTTCTGGATGTTGCCCGTCGACGATCCGCTGCCCTTGCTGCTGCAGGATCGGCGCGCGGCGAAGATCACCGCTCGCTACGACGAAACCTGGTTGCGGATCATCGACGTTCGGCAGGTGCTCACCGCCCGAAGCTACGCCGGTGCCGAATCGGTCAGCATCTCGGTGAAAGACCCTCTGTTGACGGACAATTCAGGTGTTTTTCGGATCAGCGGCGATGGTGCTGCGCCGGTCGAGGAGGGTGCGCAGTTACACGTTGACGTGGAGGGCCTGGCCACCGTCCTGCTGGGCGGTGCGACATGGCACAGCCTGGCCCTCGCCGGACTGGCCCGCGCCGACGATCCCGCGGCGCTCGCCGCCGCCGATCAGCTCTTCAGCGTGCCCGAAGCCCCTTACGCCGGCTTCTACTTCTAGCGATGATCGTCGTCGTCGGCGCCGGCATCTGCGGGCTGGCAGCTGCGCACGAACTATCGCGCCGTGGCGAACGGGTGATCGTGGTGGAGCGAGGCGAGCCGTTCGCCGAGCAATCGGTGGGACTGGCCCGGATATTCCGCATCGCGCACCGACGACCGCAGTTGTGCCGGCTGGCGCTGCACGCCCGGAAGGGTTGGCAGCGCTGGGAATCCGAGTTCGGTGCCGGGCGACTACTGGGCACCGAGGGGTTCATCGCCGCAGGCGCGGACGCTGAGGTTGCCGCGGCAATGTCGCACGCGGGTGTTGCATTCTCCCGGTTGGACCCCGACGAGATCGCGGCCCTCCTGCCATTCGCTGACGTGCCTTGGGAGACAGCGGTTCTCGATCCGCTCGGTGGCAGCCTGCGGATTCGCCGCGCATTGTCCGCCCTGGCGAAGCGCGTGAATATTCAGCGCGCGCGGGTTATTTCGGTCAACGACGACGGTTCGGTCCACTTGGCCGACGGCGCCGTGCTACCCGCCGACCGGGTGCTGATCTGCGCAGGGGTGCAGACCCAGGCGCTGTTCGGCCCGCTCGGAATCGAGTTCGGCCCGCACACCCGGTTCACCTACCAGGGTGCTGACGCCCACGGCGCCGCCTGTCTGTCTTCCCCCGAAAAGGTTACGGATTGCCGATCGGCAGCACCGGCCGCTGGGCCTTCGGGCAGGACGTGCCGGACCCGGCGACGGTACGCGCGTTGTTCCCGTCGTTGGCAGCGGTCAGTCGGGTCGATTGTGTGACTGCGCGCGCAGCCTGGCTCGACGAGGGCGGGGACGGCTGGCAGGTGGCCCGGCGCGGCAACGTGATCGGGTTCGTCGGCAGCAACCTGATGAAATTCGGCCCGCTGCTCGGCGAACTGCTCGCCGACGCCGTGCTCAGCGAACACCTTCCCGCTGCGCTGGTCCTCGAGTAGGTGCGACGGGTTCGACCAGGGAGTTTGGCGGCGATCGGGGTGAGTGAGTACTCTCTCACCTATGGTCGCCTCGGGACGCGATCGGCTGTTGGCCGAAGCGTTGAAGCTGTTCGCCGCCAAGGGTTACGCGGCGACCTCGGTGGCCGATATTCAGCGGGCGTCCGGTCTGGCGCCGGGATCGGGCGCGCTCTACAAGCACTTCGGTTCCAAACGCGAGCTCTTGGAGGCCGCTGTCGCGCACCGCATCGACAGCATTGTCGCCGCCCGCGAACAGTACGACGCCAAAGAGCCGCACAGCGTCGAACATGCGGTACGCACCGCGGGGCAGTTGATCTGGAGCAGCTTCAAGCAGAGCGAGGACCTGCTGCAGGTCATGCTGCGCGAGCCCGACGAGCTCGGCGACCTGGACGAGAAGACCTGGCAGGTCATCACCGACAACGCCTATCAGCGCTTCGCCGACGAGCTCGCCGCGTCCAACCGTAGCGGTCGCACGCAGATCCCCGACCCGGATGCCGCGGCGGCGGTGGCGATCGGCTCGTTGTCCTACGCCGCGACGCTGCAGGCTCTCACCGGTCGGCTGCCCGGCAACATCGACGAAGAGCGTTACTTCGAGGCGTGGGTGAACCAGACACGCGCCGTGCTCGCCCAGTACAGAACCCCGAAAAACAAGTAGTACCAACATATTTCAGGAGTAGATCCGTGACATTTTCGATGCAGCTCAGCGACGACGTGATCGAGGTGCGCGACTGGGTGCACAAGTTCGCCGCCGACGTCATCCGGCCGGCCGCGGCCGAATGGGACGAACGCGAGGAAACCCCTTGGCCGGTGATCCAGGAAGCCGCCAAGGTCGGCCTGTACTCCCCTGACTTCTTCGCCCAGCAGGCGGCCGAAGAGACCGGCCTGGGCATGTTGACGGCCTTCGAGGAGATGTTCTGGGGCGACGCCGGCATCGCGCTGTCCATCATGGGCACCGGTCTGGCCGCAGCGGCGTTGGCGGGCAACGGAACTCCCGAACAGCTGGGTCAATGGCTACCGGCGATGTTCGGTACCGCCGAGGAACCCAAACTGGGCGCGTTCTGCTCGTCCGAACCCGACGCGGGATCCGACGTCGGTGGCATCCGGACCCGGGCACGCTACGACGAGGCGGCCGGCGAGTGGGTGCTCAACGGCACCAAGACCTGGGCCACCAACGGCGGAATCGCCAACGTGCACATTGTGGTGGCGTCGGTCTATCCCGAGCTGGGCACCCGCGGCCAGGCCAGCTTCATCATCGGACCGGACACCAAAGGTCTCTCGCAGGGTCAGAAGTTCAAGAAGCACGGCATCCGCGCGTCCCACACCGCCGAGGTGGTGCTGGACAACGTCCGGTTGCCCGAGGACGCGATCCTCGGCGGTCGGGAGAAGTTCGAGGCGCGCGTCGCCCGGGTCAAGTCCGGGGCTTCCGCGCGTGGCCAGGCGGCGATGAAGACGTTCGAACGCACCCGGCCGACCGTCGGGGCGATGGCGGTCGGCGTGGCCCGGGCCGCTTACGAGTACGCGCTCGACTACGCCTGCCAGCGTGAACAATTCGGCCGCAAGATCGGCGAGTTCCAGGCCGTGGCGTTCAAGCTGGCCGACATGAAGAGCCGGATCGACGCGGCGCGGCTGCTGGTGTGGCGGGCCGGCTGGATGGCGCGCAACAACCAGAACTTCGAAGCCGCGGAGGGTTCGATGGCCAAGCTGGTGGCGAGCGAAACCGCCGTCTACGTCACCGACGAAGCCATCCAGATCCTCGGTGGTAACGGTTACACCCGCGATTACCCCGTGGAGCGGATGCACCGAGACGCCAAGATCTTCACCATCTTCGAGGGCACCAGCGAGATCCAACGGCTGGTGATCTCGCGCGCCCTGACCGGACTGGCCATCCGCTGACGCCGGGCCGACACGGCGTGCGTGAGCGGCTCGCAGCTTCAGCTTCGGTGGCGCGGCTGACATGATGTCACCCATGGCGACTGCGTTGGATTCGGTGCTTGCCGCCGACAGTGAATCGACCGCTGGTTCGATCGCGGTCCGTGGCAGCATCGCAGTTGCCGGATCGACCGCGATCGCAGGCAGCGTCGCCGTTGCCGGATCGACGACGGCGGCGGCCAGCGTCGCAGTCGCCGGGTCGGTCGCGACGGCGGGCGGCATCGCGGTCGCCGGATCGGCCGGAACGGCCGGCGGAGTCGGGGTGATCACCAGCCTGCTCACAGTGATCTGTATCGGCGTTCGGGAATGCGTGGCATGCCTGGCATGTATCGCCTGCGCCCGGTGCGTCGGTTGCATCGCGTGTGTCCGATGCACCGATTGCGTCGGTTGCATCGGCTGTGTGAACTGTTCTGGGCTGCGAAATGTGGTCGGCGCCAGGAATATTCACCTGCCGGTTGCGGCGTGACACGTCCCGCGAATCGGTAGCCCGGGTTTGATCGCGAGGTGTGGAGCCGTCCTCTGGATCGTGGGCCCGGTTGGGTACCTGCTCCTCGAAGCGGTCGCGGCGGCAGCCTTCCGCGATTACAGCTATGCGAACAACTACATCAGCGACCTCGGACTGACCGGCCCGCGAACGCGGCTGATGCAGCTGGCCTTCTGCATGCAGGGCACTTCCTTCCTGCTCGGCGCCCTACTCATCACCGGATCTGCGCGCAGCGGTAGGCACCGGCTGTTCCTCGGCCTGGCCGTCGCGAACGCACTCGGCAACTGCCTGGTCGGCACCGTGCACCGGGGTGGGCTGCACGTCGTCGGCGCCGTGCTGGCCATCCTGGGCGGCAATGCCGCCGTGCTGGTCGGTCGGGCGGTGGTCAGCTCTTCCGCGTGGTATCGCCAGACCGCCAAAGCAATTGCGGCACTGGGATTTGTGAGCTTCGGCGGGTTTGCTGCCGGGACGTTCGGCGTCGACCTGGGCCCGAAGGGGATATGGGAGCGCGGCAGCGTGTACACGATCCTGCTGTGGCAGCTGCTCACCGCGTTCCTGGTGCTACGCGGGCACCGCGCGGCCACCCCGGATCATTGACCCGGTTGTTGATTGGTCGGGCGGAAGCCGGACTGCGCCACCGCAACCGAGACACCGTTGCCGATCGGCCCCCGGTGATCGACGAGGACGGCCGATCCGGTCGCCACGCCGTCGTCGCTGTAATGCGTCATGGCGGCCAGGCCGAGCTGGGGACCGTCGGGCAGCCGGCTCAGCGTGAGCGTGTAGTCGACGTTAATGAACTGCAAACCCTTGCTGCCCCAGTTCGCGATCGACGCGGTGATGTCACCGGCCATCGCGGCGCGGGTGAAGGGCGTCAGCTCCTCCCCGCCGATCAGCGGACGGGTCTCCTGCAACCAGGTGTACTTCGGCCCCTGCCGGTCTGCCCAGTCGGGATCGGGATTCTGCAGTTCACCGCCCCACCCGTAGGTCCTGATGAAAAGCGACTCGACACCTTCCTGATCGACCGGCAGGGGCGGCAACTGCACCGGGGGTGACCACACCTGTCCGTCGGGCTGGTCCCCCCGCCGCACGAACAGGGCGCTCGCGTTTGCGACCACATGGCCGTCCTGGACGAGTGCGGTCTCGACAAGTCGCAGCCGCCGCCGGTCCTGCTGGATGCGGGTGCGCACCTCGAGCGGCTTCGGCGCGGTCGGCCGGGGCAGGTCGACTGTCAGGCGGGCGGGCTGGAACTGCGGATCGCCGCTCGCGCGCTCGGCCGCCCAGCCCAGCAGGCCGCCGACGACGTGGCCACTGAGCGATGGCCCCCAGCCACCCCGAGCCATAGTCGTTGGCACATAATGGTTTTCGTCGCGGACGAAATACGGCAGCGGATCCGCCGGGTCGCCGGCCGGGGAATTGCGGTGCACATCGTGTTTCTACAGCAATGGGCCGGCGGCGTTGCGCCGGGTTACGACAACCGCGCCAGCGCGGTCCTGATCTCGGCGACGCGGGCCGCATCGATACCCCAGGGTCGCTCGACGCCGACCTGCTCGTCGAGATCCCAGAGCACGCACTGTTCGTCCGGTTCAGCGACCAACTGCCAGGCGATCACCGTTCTGCGAAGCTGCTCGTCGGCCGATTCGCTGGCGGCCCGGTTACCCGGCAGCGCACCGCCGTCCGGGTGGTGGTGCAGGAACCGACCGTATGCCGCGTCGCAGAAGGCAGCATACCGCGCGGTGCACAAGATCAGACCGTGCCACGCCTCGTCCACCGCATGCGACGGCATTCCGATCACCTGCTTGTCCCGTAACGCGGGCGCACAACACCGAAGCCACTGCCGCAGACCGGTCTCGACGAGCGTTCGCGGTTGCCATGGACACGTCTTGAACACGGCCGGGGGCAGTTCCAGTGCCGCCACCGCGCGGTGGGCGCGGTCGTGTCGATCCAGCCGTCGGCGTAGCACGAAATCACTGTAAACGGCGTCCGCGAACGTCCGCAGTCCTTGGGATTAACGTGGGTGCATGACCGTGACTGAACTGAGCATCATGACGGGCGTGGTGGGGTTGTTCATCGCGGGCTGGCTTCAGAGCCGGCGTGGCCGGGGCCGCGGCGACTTCGGCGACGGCGACATCTGGTCGTCTGGACTGGGATCCCACGGCGGCACGGACGGCGGGAGTGGCTGCGGCGGCGGGTCGAGCGGGTGCGGCGGCGGGTGCGGCGGCGGCGGCGATTAGCTATTTCCAGGCGAACAACGGTTGCTCGAGTTCATCCACCGGATCGTGCCGGCCTTCCAGACACCACCACCGAAGCTGCAAAAGCACGGCGCCGGTGGGAGCGTGGATCAGATCGTTGCCCAGCGGAATCTGGACGACCGGACGCGGGCTTTCCGGGATGGTGATGAAGCGGGGCGAATCGTCGCGTTGCAATCGGTGCAAGCCCACCCGGTAGACGGCCACCACCTCGTCGGGGGCCGGACGCAGATCGCCTCGGCCGCCGCCCCAGATCACCACCGGGGTGATCACGTACCCCGACCGGGTCGGGTAGTCGTCCAACATCCCCAGCACCGCCGACGGCGGCAACCGGACGCCGACCTCCTCGTCGAGTTCCCGCAACGCCGCGTCGATCACGGTCTCACCCGGATCCAGCCGGCCACCCGGCAATGCCCACTGCGCAGCATGGGAGGACAGCCGAGAGGTCCTGCGGCACAACAGAAAAGCCGCGCCGCCGGCCACGTCGACCATATGTCCGTCCAGGTCGCCCGGCATCGGCCGGTCGGCGATCCAGTCGTCCACCGGCGCCGGATCCACCCTGTCCTCGCCGACTTCGGAGTCGACGAGAACGACCGCCACCGCCGCGTGCCTCTTGGTGGGGTCGGTCACCGCACGCCGGTCGCACTCGGCCAGGCGAGCCCTAATCTGATCCCGCAGCGCGTCGTCGTAGGTGATAGTCACCGCTTGACCATAGGCGGCGGGACGGACTCCGACGCGGCACACGGGTACGTCGACCGACTCCTCAAGTGCCACCGGTACCTGCGTGACGTCTACTGAGGGTGTGACCGAGCGAACATAGTTAGTGCCCTAACTAATCAGTACGATGAACATAGACGGCATCGGCGCGGTGCCCGATCAATGCATCCCGATCAGGAGCGAACATGGCCTCCGCTCGCCCGAACCTGTGGCAGTACATCACCTATTCGTACGGGCGACGCCTGCCCGCCGCGATGCAGGAGTGGGTCGCCAATGACCTCGCGGGCCCGGGCGCGATCCGCCGCCACATGGTCCGGCTCTCGATCCCGCCGCTGCTGGTCCTGGCACCATTCTGGCTGTTGCCGGCGTCGGTGTACGTGCACACCGAGATGACCTTGCCGATCTACCTCTGGACCCTGGTAATGGCGTTTGCCCTGAACAAGGTGTGGCGCCGGCACCGGTTGGCCCAGCACGGTCTGGACCCCAATCTCGTCGACGTGCTCAACCGGGAAAAGAACGCGCGCCTGCACGAGGACTACGCACGCCGCTACGGGCCGCGCCCGCAATCGGCCGAGTGGCAGGCGAACAGCAGCCCGTTCTGAGTCGAGGAGGCAGCGCGATGGCCCGCGAACCGGCCACTGTCGCGGAGGTCGATCCGCTGTCCCTGGAGAGCCAGGTGTGTTTCGCGCTGGCCGTCACCAACCGCGCCGTGCTGGCCGTATATCGGCCCTTGCTGGAACCGCTCGGCCTGACCCATCCGCAGTATCTGGTCATGCTGGCGCTGTGGGACACCAGCAAAAAAGAGCGAAAACCGCTGTCGGTCAAAGATATTGCCACGCTGCTGCAGATGGATTCCGCCACCCTGTCGCCGATGCTCAAACGTCTGGCTGCACAGGGCCTGATCACGCGCACCCGCAGCACCACCGACGAGCGAACCACCCATGTCGAGTTGACCCCGAAGGGTCGCGACCTGCGCCGGGCGGCGTTGCAGGTACCCCCGGCCGTAGTGGAACGGCTCGGCGTGCAGCTTTCCGAACTCGATCAGCTACGTGAGCTGCTGACCGGGATCAATACCGCCGCGCGGGCTACCGCCCCGCTCGACCCGTAGCGGTCGGCCAAAATACTGTAAGGCATACAGTACGATTCCTGGGATGGCTGGCCGTGTCGTCCACACACCCACCTTCTGCCGCATCTGTGAGCCGTTGTGCGGCATGGTGGCCACCGTCGAGGACGGCAAGCTGGTCGCGCTGCGTCCCGACAAGGATCATCCGCTGTCCGCCGGTTTCGCCTGCCAGAAAGGCATCGCGTTCACCGAAGTGGTCAACGACCCCGACCGCATTCAGACACCCTTGCGCCGCACCGCTGACGGCTTCGAGCCCGTCTCGTGGGACGAGGCGCTCGACGACATCGCGGTCCGGGTTGCCGCGATCCACCGCAAGCACGGCTCGGGAGCGTTCGGCTGGTACCTGGGCAACCCGGCGGCGTTCAGTTACTCCCACCTGTTCGGGGCGATGTCGTTCATCAAGGGCATCGGCCGGCACAGCCACTTCTTCACGTCGTCTTCACAGGACACAAGCAGTCGGCTCATCGCCAGTCAATTGCTGTACGGATCGCCGATGTCGGTGCCGATCCCGGACCTGATGCGCACCGACCTGCTCGTCATGATGGGCGCCAATCCGGTTGTCTCCCATGGCAGCTTCCTGACGGCGCCGCGGATCAAGGACCGCATGCACGACATCGTCAAGCGCGGTGGTCGTGTGATCGTGGTCGACCCGCGCCGCTCCGAGACCGCCGCGCAGTTCGAATGGCTGGGCATCACGCCGGATGCCGACGCCTACCTGTTGCTGTCGCTGCTGCAGGTGCTGTTCGCCGAGGGCCTGGCCCACGATGTCGGCGCGCATGCCGACGGAGTGCGCTGGCTGGAAATGCAGTGTGCGCCTTTCACTCCCGAACGCACCGAACGCCACACCGGGATAGAGCCGGCAGTGGTGCGCTCGCTGGCCAGAACCTTATCTGACACCCCGCGCGCCGCGGTGTACGGGCGGCTGGGCACGTGTGTGGGCAGACACGGCACCCTGACCACCTATCTGATCGATGCGGTCAATCTGATCGCGGGCAACCTGGACCGCCCAGGCGGCAGCGTCTTCAGCACCTTGGGTATGCCCGGACAGAAGTGGGGACTGAAGTTGATGGGGTGGTCGTTGCGGCGCACCTACCGGCGCAACCGAACCCGCATCGGTGGCTTCGGCGCCGCCATCGGTGCCGAACCCGCGGCGCTGATGGCCAAGGAGATCACCACCGTCGGCGATCGGCAGATCAAGGCGCTGTTCGTCGGGGCCGGCAACCCGGTGCTTTCGGTCCCCAACGGCGACGAACTGGAACAGGCCGTCTCCCAATTGGACCTGATGGTCGGGCTGGACCTGTACGTCAACGAGACGACCGCCCACTGCGACTACGTGCTGCCCGTCACCACGATGTACGAACGCGACGACTTCGCAGTCACCTTCCAGACGTTCCAGGCCACCCCGTTTCGTCAGGTCACCGAAGCAGTGGTGGAGCCGGTGGGTCAGGCGCGCACGGAATGGGACATCATCACCGAGTTGATTGCGCGGACCACGGCTCGGACGCCCGCCTTCGTCGCCCTGACGGGTCTGCGTCGCATGTCGGTCTCGAGGGGCAGACGGTTGCAACCGCGACCTCTGGTCGACCTGATGATCCGATTGTCCGAGGGTGGCGACCTGTTCGGAATGCGGCGCCACGGGCTGACTTTCGCCCGGTTGGCCGGGAAGCACCCGCACGGTGTAGTGCTGAGTCCACACCTGCGCACCGGCGTGCTGAACGAGGTGGTGGCCTACCTCAACGGTCGAATCCGGCTGCAGCACAATGACATCTACGCCGAGATCAGTGCGCTGACCCGGCGCCGCAGTCCGGATGACTACCCGCTGCGGTTGATCGGTATGCGTGAGCCGCGGTCGGAGAATTCGTGGTTGCACAACTCGCCATTGCTGATGCGCGGCAACCGCTCTCACCATGCGGTGATGCACGCCGACGACGCCGCGCAACGCCACATCGCCGCCGGCGACACCGTGATGGTCCGTTCGCCGTTCGGGCAGATCAGGATTGCGGTGACCCTGACCACCGACCTGGTCCGCGGCACCATCGCCGTGCCCCACGGGTGGGGCCACAAAGGCACCGGGAGATGGCAATTGGCCAACCGGGCCGGCGGTGCGAACGTGAACCAACTGACATCGAGCCACCCCGATGACCTCGAGGCGCTGGCCGGCATGTCCTGGTTGACCGGTGTGCCGGTCGAGGTCGACGCCGTCGCGAGGTGAGCTGGTCGTCACCCCCGCGGGTCCGGGGTGCCCAACTGCTCGGCGAGCCAGGGCAGGGTCAACGCGAAGGCAGTGGCGGCCGACGGCCAGTCATGTCTGCCGGGCAGCGCGACCACCTGGCACGAAATGCCCTGCTCCGTACCGACTTTGCACAGGTGCTCGGCGGCGTCCTGGCCCACCCCTCTGCGGTGATCAGTTGAGCCGGGAACCGCGAAGAGACCGGACAGGTCGGCATAACCGCCGTGGCGGTTCATTGCCGTGGCCGGGTCGAACCGCCGGTATGCGTCGATGTCGCCGTCGAAAAGCCGGTCGATAGTCTGCGCAGGGGTCCCGGCGTTCGGACCGCTGTCGCCGCCGATGTCGACGAAAGCGCTGAAGATCTCCGGGTGTGTCACCGCGAGTCCGACCGCGCAGGTGCCGCCCGAGGAGAACCCGACGATGCCCCATCTGGTCTCGGCACCGAGGGCGAACAGGTCGCCGATCTCCGGGACCACCTCTGCGGTCAGGTGATCCGCGGAGTTGCCGCGTGACCCGTTGACGCATTCGGTGTCGACGGTGAATCCGCCGGTGGCGTCGGCGAATACGGCCACGGGCGCCTGACCGCCATGTGCTGCCGCGAGACTGTCCAGCGCGGCGGTGGCCCTGCCGACGCGAACCCAGTCCGCCGGCGTGTTGAACTCACCGCCGATCATCATGATGGCGGGCAGGGGCCTGCCCGAGAACCATGCCGGCGGCAGGTACACCCACTCGCGCCGGTGAGCGAAACCCGACTTGCCCGTGCTCGTGGTCACCGCCACCACCGCACCGTGTCGTGGGGTGACATGATCGCGCCGCATCGCTCGCGCGGTGTCCAGATCGAGCTCATTCGGCAATGGCCGGTTGGCCAATTGGCTCCATGCGGCATGCACGGTGGGGTAGTAACCCAGCCACCCGTTGATCGTCAGACCGATGCTGAGCAGACAGAACGACGCCGCGAACACCGACGCGTTGCGCCGCCACCCCCCGGCGCTCGCCCAGCCGGCCACAGCGACGGCGATGGCCAGGCCGGCCAGTGACACCCACAACCACAGCTGCCACGGCGCCGGCTCGCTGGCCAGCCCGAGCGTGCCGTAGTACCAGTGCACCGCCACCCCGGTGCTGACGCCCACCAGCACCGTCAGGGCGAACCAGCGCGTGCGCCACCGGCGCCCGACGGCATAGAGCAGCGCAGCGACGGTCACCACCTGCACCGCCGCTGGGATCGGTCCATGCATCAGCGAGCCGTGCCACACGGTGGTTCCTTCGATCAACAGCCTGGGAGTTTTACCCGAAGCTGCGCCCGGGAAACCCGCGGCGCCAGCACTTACTTCTGCTGCCTCAGCTGGGCCCTGGCTTCCTGCAGCGCGTTCGCGGCGTCACGGCCGTCCCGGCGCGCCTTTTCGTACCTGCTTCCGGCGCTGGCCAGGGCACGCTCGGCCTTGCTGAGGTCTGCCGCGGCCTGGTCCCGACGGGTCCGGGCGGTGTCTCGTTCGGCACGCCGGGCGGAAAGCACGCTGTCGGCCTGCGCGGCCGTCCGTTCCGCGGCGGCTACCGCTGCCGTCAACTTTTCGCGCCGGGCGGCCTCGACTTTTTGGTCGCGCTGCGACGTCTTGGCCGGCCGGGACGGTTTGTCCGCCGGCGCGGTCCGTTGGGTGGCCGCTGACACCGCCGCGCTGTCGCCGAAGTCGCCGAAGCCCGACCAACGTTCCGCCTTGACCAGGCGCCCGAGCCGCGCCCGCACGTCGGGGTCGGCGATCGCAGCTTGCAGGGTGCCCGCGACGTCGTCGCGCACCGCCGCCGACGGGTTTCTCACCTCGGCGGCATCGAATGCGGCGTCGGTGAGTTCGGTGACCAGGTGGTGTTGGCGGGCCGAAAGCTCCCGGATCTGCACGCCGTCCAGCGCGGCGTGCGCAGTGCGCAGACTCTCACCCAGCTCGGCCAGGCTGGCCCGTGCCTGACGACGCCCGAGCACCAATCGATTGACGATCCACGCCGCTGTGGTGGGTTTGCGGGCCGCTGAAATCCGTTTGGCCGCATCGGTATCGCCGCGTTGTTTGGCCGCCGCGGATAGCTTCCTCCGCTCGGCAGTGAACTGATCCGGCGGAATCCAGTACAGGGCATCGAGCTCGTCGTCGGCCATGACGTCATAGTCTCTCGCGGTGGGGTGAGCTATCCAACGGTTTGAAGCCACCGTCGGCGGCTACGTAGTTCGGTGATGAAAGCCAACAATCTCGCCCACCGACGGCGCCACATCGTGCTGGCCGTGCTCGTCGTCCTCGGGCTGCTCGGCGCCGCGGCGTGCCACTCGCCCGGCGGCGCATCCACTGCGACCGGTCCGGCGCGGGTGACAGTCACGCCGAGTCCGGACGCACGTGATGTCCAGCCGACGGCCCCGGTGCAGGTCAAAGCTGACACCGGGACCCTGGTCGAGGTGCGTATGGTCAACGACGCCGGCAAACCGATCGACGGCGTCCTGACACCGGACAGCACGGTGTGGAAACCGACCGGTCCGCTGGGCTACGCCCACACCTACACCCTCGACGTCACCAGCCGCGGAACCAATGGGGTTGAGAGTAAGCAGGTTTCGTCGTTCGCCACGGTGCGCCCGTCCAACCAGACCAAGGTGTCGTTCACCATGACGTCGGAGGCGGCGTTGCGCGAAGGCGGCACCTATGGAGTCGGAACGGTGGTCGTCGCGCACTTCGACGAGCAGATCACCGATCGGGCCGCCGCCGAACGCCAACTGGTTGTCACCACCGATCCCGCCGTGCCGGGATCCTGGTATTGGGTCGACGCCCACAACGCGCACTGGCGCCCGGAGCATTACTACGCGCCGGGCACCACCGTGACCGCCGAAGCCAGGATTTACGGTATTGCGCTGGGCGGCGGCATGTTCGGGCAAGAGGACAGCCGAGTGTCCTTTCGCATCGGCGATGCGCACGTCTCCATCGCCGACGACGCGACCAAGCTCATCAGCGTCTTCGACAACGGGAAACTGGTCCGGACCATGCCCACTTCCATGGGTATGGGCGGCACCGAGACCGTCGGCGGACGGACCTTGACCTTCTGGACACCGCCGGGTGTCTACACCGTGCTCGACCGGGGAAACCCCGTGGTGATGGATTCGTCGACCTTCGGGTTGCCGAAGAATTCCCGGCTCGGTTACCGCGAGATCATCAACTACGCCACCCGAATCAGCATCGACGGCATCTATCTGCATCAGCTCGATTCGACGGTATGGGCCCAGGGCCATACCGATACCTCGCACGGCTGCTTGAATCTCAACGGCGAGAACGCCAAATGGTTTTACGACTTCTCCGTGCCGGGTGACGTCGTCGAGGTGCACAACACCGGCGGTGCGGCGCTGAAGATCGAGCAGAACGGCGATTGGACGCTCAGCTGGGAGGAGTGGCGCAAAGGTAGCGCGCTGCCGCGCTCCTAGCCCGTTCGGGGCCGTTCACCGGATGTGCACGTGCATGTCCAGCGGCTCCGGCAACTCGTAGGCGCCCAGCATCTGTTCACGGACATATCCGGCCAGCGTGTCGCGTTCGCCGTCGGCCACCTCGAAGAGCAGATCGTCGCCGATCTGCAACACCATTCGCGACGTCAGCCGGGTAGCAGTGAGCACCTGGTCAATGCCGATCATCGCCAGCTTGAGGATGTCGGCCGCGCTGCCCTCCACAGCCATGGCGACCGCGTCCCGCTCCGCCGCGCGGCGCAGCCGGTTGTTTCCGCTGTCCAGGTCGGGCAGGTAGCGCCGGCGTCCCAGCAGGGTGGACGCATATCCCACGCGCCGGGCGTCTGCGACGAGTTCGCGTTCGCCACCTCCGCCGCTGAGGTACGCCGACAGCCGCGTCTCGAGCTGACGGTAGCTCGCGGTCATCACCTGGTAGCCGTCAGCCGCCACCACCGCAGCGCGCAACTGCGCACCGATCGCATCGTCGTGCAGATTCGGTTTCGACGACGACAGCCGGCCGGTGACGGTGCCGGTCTGCTGCAGGGTGGCGTGGGTGCGTCCGTCCGGCGCATGCGATTTCAGCAGGTCGGTACCGGCGAGCAGGGCGTGGTCCAGCGCGATGCCCGTCGACTCCAGCCGTGCCAGCACCCGGGCCACCGGTAGCTCCACCCGGCCCAGTAGTGACGACGCGTCGATACGGGCCAGTTCCTCGTCCAGCACGTCGGCGAGGTCGAGGACCGCGCAGGTCCGCAGCATCAGCGCCTGGATCGCGGACCGGTCCTCGGCAGCTGAAAGTAATTGCCAGTCAACAGCTTCCGCCGGCAGTGCGCACCGCATATGGCGCACCAGCAAGTCGTTGAGATCCAACCGCCGCTGCTCGGGGCGCGCTAGATGAGCCGCCAACAACGTATCCGAGGTCACCCCGCGCAGTGTCCAGCCGCAACCGGCCAGCGCATGCAACGTCGACTTCACGTCGTGCACCGCCTTGGGTGGGCCCGGGTCGGCCAGCCACGACGCCAGCGCCGCCTCGTCGTCCGGGTTCAGCGCGGCAATGTCGATATGCCGGCCGTCGCCGTCGGCCGCCACCACCGCCAGGGCGGTCGCGGGGCCGGCAGCACCGTTTGCGCCGACGACGGCCAGGCCGAACCGATTGCCCAGGCTGTGCTCAGCCAGCCACGGGGCGAGTTCACCGGCACGCAGTGCCCGCCCGCGAACGTCGAAACCACTCGGCACGTTCACTCCCCGGTCCAGGTCTGTTCGGCGACCCGGTAGAAGTTGCCGCCCAGCACGGCAGCGATGTCGGCGTCGGGCCAGCCGCGATCGCTCAGATGCTGACCGAGGGTGAGCAGGGTTTCCGGCGGCATCCACTGGATCGGTCCCCAGCGGGTGTAGCTGTCGTCGAAAAGGGCTGGATTGCGCCGTATTTCGTCGACGAAGTCGTCGTGGTCGAACGAGAAGTCGCTGCTGACACCGACGTGATCGACGCCGATCAGATCGACGGCGTATTCGAGATGGCGGGTCATGGCTTCCAGCGTTGGAGTGTTGGGCCCCAGGAAAATTCCCACGCCGGTGATGCCGACGACACCTCCGGTGGCGGCGCAGGCACGGGCCTGTTCATCGGTGATGTTGCGGGGATGGTCCCACACCGCGCGCAGGCACGAATGGCTGTACACCACCGGCCGGGTGGAAACCTCGCACATGTCCAGACCGGTACGGGTGCTGCAGTGTGACCCGTCGGCCACGATGCCGACGCGGTTCATTTCGGCGACGATGTCGGCGCCCCACCGGGTCAGGCCGGTGTCGTCGGCGTCCAGACATCCGCTGCCTGCCCGGTTGGCGTGGTTGTAGGTCGGCAACAGCGTGCGCAGCCCCAGTTCGGCGAGGGTGGCCAGGTTGCTCAAGTCGTCGTCCAACGGCGCGGAGTCTTCCAGGTCGAACACCACGGCAATCTGGCCGGACCCGGTGATCGCGGCGACATCGTCAGTGCCCGTGGCCAATTGCAGCTCCGGGTGGTCCCGGACCGCGGCTCGAAAGTGCTTCAGCAGCGCCATGGTGTCGGCGAAGGACTGCGGTGAATAGCCCACATTGACCGACAAAAGGGCCCCGCTCTCCCGCCGATAGCGGGTCAGCGGCTCAATGTCGGCGGTGAGTAGCAGGGGCAGACATGTGTGTTGATCCCACAGCAGGGTCGCCATGACACCCATGGTGCACGATCAGGCCCAGCGCATCGGTGTCACCGACCGGGTCGCCCGACCCGCCAGCTGCTCGAAATCATGGATCAGCAGGCTCTTGCTCTCGATGGAGACCCACCCGTAATCGGCGAATTCCAATAGGACCTTGTTGGCCGTCTCGCGGGACGTCCCGGCGAGCTGGGCGATCTCCTCCTGGGACAGGCCGTGATCGACCCGCCACGCCGTACCCGCGCGGACACCGAATCGCTTTGTCAGCAAGACCAACTGCTGGGCGACCCGGCCGGGGACGTCGTTGAAGACCAATTCCGAGACGATGTCGTTGGTACGACGAATCCGGCGCGCCAACAACCGCAGCAGTTGGTCGGCGACCTCCGGGCGCTCGTCGACCCAGGCCCGCAGGATGTCGCCGTCCATGACCGCTGCCCGGACCCGGGTGAGGGCCACCGCGGTGGATGAGCGCGGCGCCGGATCGAAAACCGAGAGTTCGCCAAGCATGTCGGACGGGCCCAGCAGGGTGATCAGCGTCTCGCGGCCGTCGCGGCCCCTACAACCGATCTTCACCTTGCCTTCGGCGATGATGTACAGGCAGTCACCTGCCTGTCCCTCGACGAAGATCGTCTGCCTGCGCGCGAACGTCACCCACCGCAGCGATTTGGTGACGTCGGCAAGCAATCCGCGGGCGACACCGTGGAACACTCCGGCGCGCGCCACCACGTCGTCCAGGCCCAGCTCGTCCACCAGACTCAGCCCCTCGCGCCTCGATACGCGTCGATATCTACCACGCGATGCGCACCAAATCCTACATCACGACTAGACGATCTGTCTGATTTGTCCAATCTGGTGTGCCCGACACGCATTTCGATTGCACCCCAACGGGTATGGATTTTCCTACCACCGCCGTCGGGACCGGTTGTCGTTCCCGGCACCGGAGATCCGTAGGCTGCATGCAGGCTTTGCCAGGGACACGACGGAGGTTGCATGGCCGATTCGAAGGCTGGACAGATCCCCATCGTCGACTATCTGGTGCTCGACGACGGCGAACCCCACCTCGTCGCGCGGGAATGCGCCAACTGCGGCGCCCGCTTCTTCGACCGGCGCAACGCGTGCGCGGGTTGTTTCCGGACGGACTTCACCACCGTCCCGGTGGCGACCGAAGGCACCGTGCGCACCTTCACCATCGTCACGTTCGCCGCACCCGGGATACCCACCCCGTTCGTCGCCGCGGTCGTCGACTGCGACGGCACTCAGGTCCGGGCCAATCTCATCAATGTCGAACCTGATCCCGAGCACGTTCGCGACGGGATGAAGGTACGGCTGACCACCTACCCGCTCGGTACCGACTCGGAAGGCACCGAGGCGATCGGCTTCGGGTTCGAGCCGGCCGCCTGACCTGATCACCGAAGAAGGAGCAGCGACGATGGCCGCCAGCGACGACATCTGGATCCTCGGGATCACGATGACCAAGTTCGGCAAGCACCCGGATCTGGACACCGTCGACCTGGCCGCCGAAGCGGCCACCGGAGCGCTCGCCGACGCCGGGCTGACCATGGCCGACATCGGTGTCATCGCCGCGGGCAACCTGATGGCGGCCAACGCCGGGATCGGTCAGCAGTTGCAGAAACAGATCGGCCAGACCGGCATCCCGGTGTACAACGTGGCCAATGCGTGCGCGACCGGCGCCACCGCGCTGCGCACCGCGATCATGGCTGTCAAAGCCGGCGAGGTCACCTACGGCATGGCCGTCGGCGTGGAGAAACTGTCCGGCGCGGGGCTGCTCGGCGGGGGCGGCACGAAGAAGTCCGACGCCGACGTGTGGGCGCCCAAGGGGCGTTACGGTGCGGTCGCGCCGGTCGACGGACGGATCGGCACCGAGGCCATGCCCGGTGTCTTCGCCCAGATCGGCACCGAATACGGCCACAAGTACGGCGGCACCAGCTTTGAATTGTTCGCCAAGATCAGCGAGAAGAACCACGCGCACTCGACGCTGAACCCACTGGCCGCCTACCAGAAACGGTTCACCCTCGAGCAGATCATGAACGACGTGATGATCGCCTATCCGAATACGCGGGCGATGTGCTCGGCAAACTGCGACGGCGCCGCGGCCGCCATCGTGTGCAACGGCACGACACTGAAAACACTGTCCCTGGAACAGCGCCGCCGGGCGGTGAAGGTGTCGGCATCGGTGCTGACCACCGACCCGTTCGAAGAGGGGTGCCAGGTGCTCCCGAACGTCAACACGCTGACCCGCAACGCCGCGGCCACCGCCTACGACGAGGCGGGCATCGGCCCGGCCGATCTGGACCTGGTCGAGTTGCACGACTGCTTCGCCACCGCCGAGCTGGTGCACTACGACAATCTGATGTTGTGCGAAGAGGGCGGCGCCGCCGACTTCTTCAACAGCGGCGCCACCTGGCGTGACGGCGCGACGCCGGTCAATGTGTCGGGCGGACTGCAGTCCAAGGGCCACCCCATCGCCGCGACCGGGATCGCCAACATCTGGGAGGTCTGCCACCACCTGCGCGGCGAGGCCGGCGACCGTCAGATCGACAACGCCAAGGTGGGGCTCGCCCACGTGATCGGCCTGGGCTCCGCGTGCGGCGTCCATGTGTTGGAGAAGTCGGCGGTCTGAAACATCATCCCGACGCCAGTTGGGTAACCAGATATCGCGACACGCGTGTGTCCCGACGCTCAATTCCGTACCGACGACGAAAGACGCGAAAACATGCAGGCAGCGGTGACCCCCGAAGCGGAGCACGCGATCACCGAGATCGCCCAGCGTCACGGCCTTTCCCGCGAAGCGGTGCTGGCCATGCTGTTCGCCATCCACACCGGGGGTGGCACGATGGCCCAGTTCTCCATCCCCGAACTCGGCGGCTCCGGCCAATGGATGCGGGGTGGGATGACGATGGTGGGCAACATGTTCGACAACGCGCTCAAAGCCCGGGTCGACGCGCTGTGCAACGAATTGTCCCAGCTGATCACCACGACCACCGTGTTCCGCGGGTCGGGTTCGCAATCCCAGTCGCAATCCCAGGGCGCCGGGTTCCAGACCGGCTTCACCTCGTCCAATTGGTGGCCCGCGGACCTGGGGGTACCGAGTTCGACCGGCGGGCAGAACGACGCGCGCTACGCCGTCTTTCCCAACACCCGCCGGCTGGCGATGCAGATCAACGGTGTGACAAAGGTTTTCGACACCGGTGAGCACCAGATCAACGGGGTGCAACAACAGCAGGGCGGTGGATACGGTTCGGTGAACTTCACCAGCCAGTTCGGCACCTTCGACGTGTCGAGTCTGCGTGAGCTCGGTGCGCAGCAGGTGGCAGAAACCCCCGCCGCTGCCCCCGCCCCGCAGTCCCAACTCCCGGCGGCGCCACCATCACCGGCCCACGCCGCGCCCGGGGGTTCCGACGATTCCGCGAGCATTGTCGCCGCCATCGAGTCGCTGGCCGGGCTGCATCAGCGCGGGATCCTGTCCGACGAGGAGTTCGCGGCGAAGAAAGCCGAGCTGCTCGGACGCCTTTGAGCAGCGCGGCCAGCACGCCGAGCGCCGGAATAGGCCGGGCGGGAGGCCGCGTTTGAACCCGCATGAAGAAGTTCTCCGAGACCGAGCGTCAGCAATTCCTCGCCGACACGCATGTCGCTGTGCTGTCCGTCGACGCCGCCGACGGCCGCCCGCCCGCCAGCGCTCCGATCTGGTATGACTACACCCCCGGAGGAGACATCCGGATCACCACCGGCCCCACGACTCGCAAAGCCAGATTGATCGAGCGAACCGGTGCGGTGACGCTGGTGGTGCAGCGCGAGGAGCCGCCGTACCAGTACGTGGTGGTGGAAGGCACCGTCGTGGACACCACCTCGCCCGCCCCGGCAGCGGCGCAGCTGGAGATCGCTGTCCGCTACCTGGGCGAGGAAGGTGGGCGTGCCTTCGCTCGTTCCCTGGAAGGTGAAGAGACCGTGCTGTTCACCATCCGGCCTGACCGCTGGCTCACCGCCGATTTCTCCGACGAGCAGTAACCGCCGGATCTGCCTCGCGCGCAATACAGTTCGGCCCCCGTCGGTGTGAGAAGACGGCGCCCGGGTATACCAGCGCCGTGAACGCATCCGCGCGGGCGAGCGCCGGCCACGACGCATGAGTGGACGTCCCGAGCCTGTTCCCGACGACCTGCGCCGCGTGGCGGACGCGCACGGCGTGGCCACCAGTTACCGCAACGAGCGCCGCGAACCCGTCGACGTCGACGCCGACGTCGTCATCCGGGTGTTGGGGCTGCTGGACATCGAGGCCGGAACCGCGGCCGACCGGCGGCGCGAATTGGCCAGGCTCGCCGCACTCGACGAGCGGGGCGCGCCGGCGCCCACCATCGCGGTGCGTCTCACCGGCCGGTCGCATCCGCTGCCCGGCGCGGTATTGCTGGAAGCCGAAGACGGTGCGCAGACCGCGGTGCGCGACGAACTGCCCGCCGAGCTGCAGCCGGGCTGGTATCGGCTGCGCACCCGGGACGGCCAGCAGGTGACCCTGGTGGCAGCACCTCCCGAGGTGCCCGCGGCCCCGGCCACCTGGGGATGGATGCTGCAGCTCTACGGGCTGCGCTCGGCTCGCTCGTGGGGCATCGGAGATCTCGCGGACCTGCGGGAGTTCCTCCGGTGGACCGCCACCGAACACGGTGCCGGCGCCGTGCTGCTCAACCCGCTGCACGCGCCGGGCCCGACACACCCGGTGCAGCCCTCCCCGTACACCCCGTCGAGCCGCCGGTTCGCCAACCCACTGGCGCTGTGCATCGAGGATCTCGGCGCGTACCGGCGCGCTGACCCGGACACCCGTGCGGAGGTGGACGCGCTGCGGGTGTCGGCGAGCATCCCGCGGATCGACCACGATCTGGTGTGGGCGGCCAAACGGGCTGCGCTGGAGTTGTTGTGGCGTTCCGAAGGACGGCCGGCTCCGCGCCAGGACACGCCGCCGGGCCTGATCGACTGGGCCACCTACTGCGCGTTGGCCGAACGGCACGGCGGCCGGTGGAGCCGGTGGCCCGCGCCGCTGCGGGACGTTCGAAGCCAGGCGGTCAGCGCGGCGCGCCGGGAGCTGGCGCCGCGGGTCGCCTTTCACACCTGGGTGCAGCAGCGATGTGCGGAGCAACTGACCGCGGTGCGGCAGTCGGCCCGCGAGGCGGGCATGGCGCTGGGTGTGCTGCACGACCTCGCGGTGGGCGTCGACCCCGAAGGCGCCGATGCGTGGGCGCTGGCCAATGTCCTGGCCACCGGGGTGAGCGTCGGCGCGCCACCGGACAATTTCACCCCCCGCGGCCAGGACTGGGGATTGCCCCCGTGGCGACCCGACCGGCTGGCCGCTACCGGTTACCAACCGATGCGGGAGATGGTGCGCGCTGTGCTCGCCCATGCTGACGGGCTGCGGATCGACCACGTGGCCGGGCTGTGGCGACTGTGGTGGATCCCGCCCGGCGACAGCCCCGACCGCGGCACCTACGTGCATTACGACGCCGACGTGATGCTGGCCGTGCTGGCTCTGGAAGCGCACCGCGCCGGGGCCACCGTGGTGGGCGAGGACCTGGGCACCGTCGAACCCGAGGTCACCGAAGCGCTGGCCGCCAACGGGATGTTGGGCTGTGCGGTGTCCTGGTTCACCCGTGACCAGTCCGCGCCGGACGAGCCGTTGCTGCCGGCGGCGCGCTGGCCGACGCGGGCGGCCGCCACCATCTCCACGCACGACCTGCCGACAGCGGCCGGTTTCCTCAGCGCCGAGCATGTGCGGGCGCGCGCTGATCTGGGTCTGCTCGACGACGTCCCCGCCGAGCAGGCCAACGCCGCGAAGGAACGCGCCGAATGGTTGGCGCTGCTGCGTTCCGAAGGGCTGCTCGACGACGCGACCGAGCCGGACGAGAACGCGATCATCGTGGCGATGCACCGCTTCCTGGCCTCGACCCCGAGCCGGTTGAAGTTGATCTCGCCCTACGACGTCCTGGGCGAGACCCGCCAGCCCAACCTGCCGGGCACTGTCGATGAGTATCCGAACTGGCGGCTACCGCTGCCGCAGACCTTGGAGCAGTTGCGTGACGACGGACGGGTCGCCGAAACGACGGCCCTGTTCGGCGCGGGCCGCACTCAGGCGTGACGTAGCACCAGCAACTCGCCGGTCAGGACCCCGTCGCCGAGCAGCCGGCCAATTCTGGAACTCTGGCGTTCGGCCAGTTCCCAGGCCTCGGTGTGGCCGTAGCGTTCGGCGAGCGTGTCGGTGACGGTGTCCACCTGCTCGTTCCACGTCTCCGGGATCGGCGGCAACTCTGCGGTCCCCAGCTGTTGCTGCACGCGTAGCGCGGACCGGTGCACCAGGTCGTCGAGCTCGTCGACAGTCGGAAAATGGTTGCCGGCAAGGTAATCCGGCGGCAGCGTGTCGTGAGCGAGGAAGACGAGCAACCCAACGCGGCCCGGTGGCCGGACGATGCGACGCAGTTCGGTGAGCAACCCCAGCTGATCGGACATGGTGCACAACACGCCCAGCGACCAGGCGGCGTCGAAACTGGCGTCCGCTACCGGCAACTTGTCGCCGGCGGCACACAGCACCGGGTGGCTGAACAACAGCTTCGCCGCGCGGCACGCGCCCGCCTCCGGCTCGACCAGAACGGGCTGCACCGAGCGTGCTTGTGCCGCATAGGCGGCGGGGCCTCCGACGCCGGCTCCCGAGTCCAGCAACCGAGTACCCGAGGTCAGCCCCATCTGCTCGATCAGCCAGTCCAGGGCCGCCGGACTGCCACTACCCCGACATCCCGCCGGCACGTAGTGGTCCGGTCCCAAGTCGAGGGCCACTTGTGCCGTCCACTCCGCGATCGTGTCGAATTCGGCCTCCATCGCCTCGGTCACCGGACACCCTCCCGAATCCGCCGTCCAACTTCGGCCTTGATCTGCGCACCAACGCGGGCCCCGGACGATGACGCCAGCCCCGACACGTTCACGCCCTCGACACCCTCGATGGCCAGCAGCGCGTGCGCCTCGTCGACCGCCGCGGAAATGCCCGCGGCCACCGGGTCCGGCGCGTCCAGCACCTGTCTGGCCACAACCGGGTCGAGTTCGAGGCCGGGCAACCCCTCCAGGACGGCCGCCGACACACTGTCGGTGAACACCGCGACGGCGGCAATGACCGGGATCGACAACCCCGCTGCCCGCGCCGCCGCCATGAACTCGGCGATCATGTCCGGGGCGGGCACATGGTTGAGCACCGCCAGGCTGGCTCCGGCACGTTGCTTCTCGACCAGCCGTCGGGGCCGGGCGGCCACCGGCGGGGCCGTCGGCGTTTCCGGCACTGCCGCGACCATTCCGACCGAGGCGGCCAGGGCGACCAGGCGCGGCCCGTCGAGATCGAAGGTCTGGGTGACGTCCGGGCGCACGTCGTAACCGCGTCCGTCACCGGTTACGCAGAGCACGGTGTCGACACCGACGCTGCGCAGCCCCCGGAGTTCCTGCTCGAGAACCACGCGGTTGCGATCCCGGCAGGACAGGGTGATCAGCGGCACGACGCCGGCGTCGAGCAGCATCGCCCCCATCAACGTGGGGGGGAAATCCGGTTTGTTCTGGTGCTCGCCGACCAGGACGGCGTCACAGGCGGGTCCCAGGATCGCGGCCGTGGCGGCGATGTCGTCGCGATCGAACGGTGTAGCGCTGAAATCGGTCAGCACCAGCGGAACGCGCGCAGCAACTGCGCTGGGCGAGGGCCCAGCCCAGGGCACCACATCGTCGAACGCGCAGGCTCCGGCGCGCATCTCGCACTGGCCGTCCGGCCGCACGCCCCCGCAGGGCCCGAACGTCATCCGTTTCGGACATCCGGCGAACGTCGACATCGTCGGCCCTTTCGGCGGCAAGCAGTGATCGGTGAACGCAGGGGCGGATACCCCGTGACCCGCCGGGGCAAGCACCGCGTCAGCCGCGGGCGGGCGGCCTTGGTTGCGGCGTCAGTACCGGCGTCACCAGTTCGCCGGTGTCCAGGAAGCTCTCGAGGTTACGGATCGCCAGCAGCGCCATGGCCGTGCGGGTGCGCGCCGTGGCGCTGCCAATGTGGGGAAACAACACCACGTTGTCCAGGTCGAGCAGCGCAGCGGGCACGGTGGGCTCGTCGGTGAAAACATCCAACCCGGCTCCGGCCACACCGCCGACGGTGATCAGCTCCACCAACGCATCCTGGTCGACCACGCTGCCCCGGGCGATGTTGACCAGGTACCCCTCGGGACCGAGCGCCTCGAGGACGTTGCGGTCCACCAGGTTTCGCGTATTGCGGCCACCTGTCGTGGCAACGACCAGGACATCGACCGACCGGGCCAGTTCCACCGGCGACTCGGCATATCGATACGGCGACCCCTCGATCCGGTGCCGGTTGTGATAGGCGATCACGCAGTCGAATCCGCGCAACCGGGCCGCGATGGCCGCACCGATGCGGCCCAGCCCCAGGATGCCGACCTGCAGCCCGGTGACATCCCTGGCATAGGGGAACTGACGTCCGTCGGCCCACTGGCCCGCCCGCACGAACCGGTCGGCGGCGCCGAACCGGCGCAGTGACATCAAAATCAGTCCCACCGCCGTATCGGCGACCGTATCGGACAGCACATCAGGGGTGTTGCTGACGCCGACACCCAGCCGCTGCGCCGCGTCCAGATCGATGGAGTCCACCCCTGCGCCGTTGTTCACGATGGCCTGCAGGCGGGGCAACGCCGCCATGGTGTCTGCGTCCACGCCCGGGGGCCCGGAGGTCACCACGACGCGGAACTCGGGGCCGTGCTCGGCCAGGTATGCGGCGCGGTGCGGTCCCGCCGGCAGCCTGGACAGCTGGTAACGGCAATTCAACTCGTCCTGGAAGGTCGGCTCGAGTCCGCCGATCTGCAGGACCTCGCCCAACTTGCGCACTGTCACCGATCAGCGGTGTGCGCGCAACTGATACAACCCGCGGGTGGTGGCAACCACCGTGCCGGCGGCGTCGGTGACGACCGCTTCCAGCGTGTAGTCGGCCTTGCCCTGCGCGGAAGCCTCGGCTTCCACCCGCGCGATGGTCTCATCGTCCATGGTTGCCTCGGCGCGGAGCTCGCTGGTAGCCCGACCGACGAAAGCGATGTCGACGTTTTTCACCAGCGGGTAGAACCTGCCGGCATCGAACGTCGCCAACGCGATGATGCCGCCCAGGATTTCGGCGACAGTGAACTGGACACCGGCGTAGACGACACCGAAATGGTTTCCGTTGCCCTCGGCCGGCACCGCGGCCGCGGCAAAGCCGCGCCGGGCCTCCAGCACGCGCACCCCCATCCGGGCGGCGATCGGGATGGTCGATTCCATTCCGGCGTTCATCATTTCGACGACCGTGTCAGCCATGCCGTCGATCGTCGCACATCCTGCGGCTGGGCCGATCAACACAGCTGATGATGATGACACCGGTTGCCGCCGAGGCGCTTGGCCTGATACATCGCGGCGTCCGAGGCAGAGATCAGCCGCTCGAGCAGCGCTTGGTGGTCGCCCGGAGCGGTGTGGTCCAACAGGGCACACGCCGTGCCGATGCTGGCGGTGACCCCGGCCGTCGATCCACCGATGGCCTTGCACAGCTGGGCGGCCAGCGTCTCGGCGTTGCACTGGGCCGCAGTTCCGGCGACCAGGAATTCCTCGCCGCCGCTGCGCGCCACCACCGCCTGGTCTTCGGCGGCGGCCAGCAACACCTGGGCAACCTGGACCAGCGCATTGTCGCCGGCGGCGTGACCGCGCCGGTCGTTGAGGCTCTTGAAGTTGTCGAGGTCGATCAGCAGCACCACCAGATGTTCATCGATGCCCCGACGGGCCAGCATCATGCCCAGGGCGTTGTGCTGGAACGCACGGCGGTTGAGCAAGCCGGTCAGCGGGTCACGGTCGGCGCGCAGCAAGTCACCCGCCAGAGCGCGCACCAGGATGCCGATGGCCAGCGGCAACGCGATATTGACCTCCAGCACCAGCCACAGATCGACCCCGGCCAGAGAAGGATGCCCCGACCCGGCCAGCCGCGCCGCTTCGTATACCCCCACCCCCGCCGCGACCACGAAGTTGTACAACACGAACGCCGTGGTGTGGAAGAACGCGATGTAGGCACCGAACGTGGCGAAGGCAATGCAGCCGATCAGCGCCGGCAGCGGATTGGGGTGGGCGAGGCATGCCAGCGCGACCGCGGTATTGCAGGTCACCGCAAACGCGATCGACAGGATCCGGGTCGGCCAACGCCAGATCCACAACAGTGCCCCGGCCACCCCACCGATCACCGCGATCCAGGTCATGGCGACCGGCCCGGCTCCGCGCGGACCGTCCGGGCCCCATAACAGGGCGAACAGGCACAGCACCATCGACGACGCGATGAACGCCATCAGGGCGCGGGTCGCACCACTGAGTCCGCGCACCGCCAAGTAGCCGGATAACCAGTCGAACTGATCGCCGCGACGCCATCTGCTGGACGTCGCAGTCCCCGTTGAACCCTTAATCGCTTCCACCGAAATCGAAGTTGATCCGCGGCCCCCAACTGACGCCGCCGAAAAGATTACCGCGATTCCCGCGGCGATCGGGTGAGTACGAATCGGACGCTGCGGCGGTAGGGACTACGCGTCGTGGTGCGGACGGGCGAGGTAATCCAGGCACACCGTGGTGCCTTCGGGACGAATCTTGATGGTGCACTGCTCGGTCAGGGCGTGCATCAAGATGATGCCGCGCGACGCCCGAGCGTCGTTGCGTGGCCGCAGCGTGGGCTTGCGCCACGTGCCGTGGTCGCTGACGCAAATGCGCAGGGACCGTGCGGCTCGGTCGTAACTGACCTGCAGTTTCATCGGACCCACCGCATCATGGGCGCGGTAGGCGTGCTCGACGCAGTTGGCCAGGGCTTCGTTCACGCTTAGCACGATGTCGTCGACTTCTGCCGGTTCGTCAACCAGGTCCTGCAACCATCTGTGCAAATCGCGGCGCAGCCTGCCTGCGGTGGTCGCATCGGCGGCACCGGCAGAACTCATTTCAATGACCTGGCGGGGATCCGCCGCTACCAATGAGTTCATAAGGGGGACATACCCGCTCGGTCGCGAGCCTGAAACCCCGCGGCGAGTATCGCGTCGGCCACAAAAAGGTGTCCTTACAGCGGGGCGATGCGATCACACCACGGGTTCGCCTGCTCCAGCTGGGCGGCCAGCCTGATCAGCAGCGACTCCCCGCCCAGCGGCGCCACGAACTGCACCCCCAGCGGCAGGCCGCCGGAAGTCCAGTGCAGCGGCAGCGAAATGGCCGGTCGGCCAGTGAGATTCGCCAGCTGGGTGTAGGGGACCCAGCCGAGATTCTTGTCCACCATGTCGTCGACGATGTTGGTGTATCGAAGCAGACGTGCGACACGGGTCTTGATCAGGCCGTCGGCGGCGTGCTGCAACGCGACGGGCAGGTCGAACTCCCCGATCGTCGGGGGTGGGGTCGCCAGCGTGGGCGTCAGCAACAGGTCGTACGACTCGAAGTAGGTGCTCAGCCGGCGGGTGTGCTGGTGGCGGCGTTCGATCGCGTCGACGTAATCGACGCTTTTGGTGGCCCGGCCGAGCGCGGCCATGATCAGGGTGTCGCGCTCGAACGAGGCATCGCCGGCACCGGTGTGGCGCTTGGCCTGGTCGACGTCGCAGGCCAGGTGGACGAACCAGGCCAGCAGGAAGTCGCGGGCCAGGGCGGCGTCGTCGTACGGCGCTGCGGACAGTTCGTCGACATGGTGTCCGAGGTCGGTGAGGCTACGCACGGTGGCCTCCACCGCCGCGAAGGCTTCCCGGTGCGGTTCGGGATTGATCGCCGACGGCACCCGCACCCCGATCCGTAGTGCGCCGGGGTCCTGTCCCACGGCGGACAAGTACGGCGAATCGGGTACCGCGGGCAGATACGGACCCGACGATTCGCCCCCGCAGATGACGTCCAGCATGGCCGCGGTGTCGCGCACCGTCCGGGACACGACGCCTTGCACGGCGGCGCCGTGCTGGGCCTCACCCGTCGCCGGGCCCATCGGCGTCAACCCGCGGCCCGGTTTCAGGCCCACCAAGCCACAGCAGGCGGCCGGGATTCGCGTCGACCCGCCGCCGTCGTTGGCGCCTGCGCAGGGCACGATGCCCGCTGCGACCGCGGCGGCCGACCCGCCCGAGGAACCGCCCGGCGTGTGATGCAGGTTCCACGGGTTTCGCGCCGGCCCCCACGCCTGCGATTCGGTGATCGCCTTCGCGCCGAACTCCGGCAGGTTGGTCTTGCCGAAGATGACCAACCCCGCGTCGATCCAGCGCTGGACGACGGTTGCGTGTTCGGCCGCCGGCGTCGACATCCAGGCGCGGGATCCCTGGGACGTCGGCAACCCAGCGTAGTCCTGCGCGATGTCCTTGATCAGGAACGGGACGCCGGCGAACGCGCCCCCGGCATCGTCGACGGGTTGCGCCGGCACATCCCGCACGATCGCGTTGATCCGCGGGTTGACCGCGGCGGCGCGCTCCCTGGCCAGGGTCAACAGCTCGGAAGCGGTCACCTGTTTGTCGGCGACGAGCTTCGCCAGGCCGGTGGCGTCATAGCTGCGGTACTCGTCGAAGTTCATGGTTCGACCGTAAATGTGGCGCCCGTCGCTACTTCCTGCGGGTTTCGCCGAGTCGGTTTCGGGCGATCCTGCCGGCAAGCATGTGCCGGCACCTAGGAGGTTTCGCGTGGATCAGCACCCCGACGACCGCTCAGCACCGGTGCCGAAGGACGCCAGGGAGTCCACCGAAGAACAACGTGAGGTGGAAGAGCAACTGGAGCATGCGGGCGACGACCCCGACGCCCCGGGTGCGCAGCAGTCCGCGGATCAGCTCGCTGACGAGAGCAGGCGCTGACCGGACTCGCCGGCGGAACTACGCTTGCGTCAGCTCCGCATACCGGGCGATGTGTTGGTCGGTGGTGCCGAATTCGTACTGAATTGCGGTGAGCCGCTTGAAGTAGTGGCCGATCGCCAGCTCTTCGGTCATCCCCATGCCGCCGTGCAGCTGCACGGCCTGCTGGCCGATGAACCGCGCAGCGCGGCCGATGGTCGCCTTGGCCGCCGATACCGCACGGGCGCGGATCGCCTCGTCTTCGTCGAGTTTGAGGATCGCCAGGTATACCGCGGCGACGGATTGCTCGAGTTCCATGTGCATGTCGACCATGCGGTGTTGCAGCACCTGGAAACTGCCGATCGGCTGACCGAACTGCTGACGTTGCTTGGAATATTCGACGGTGTCCGCCAAAACTTTTCGCATACAGCCGACCGCCTCGGCGCAGATTGCCGCCGCTCCTTCATCGCGCGCCCGGCTCAGCGATGACCACGCCTGGCCCGGTTCGCCGAGCAGCGCCTCCGGCCCCAGCCGCACCTTGTCGAACGCGATGTCGGCGGCGCGGCGGTCGTCGATGGTGCGATAGGGATGCACTTCGATACCGGACGCGTCGACCTCGGTGACAAACAGCGAGAGCCCGTTGGCGTTTGGCGTGCCGGCGGTGACCAGCAGGTGCGTGGCCAGCGGCGCTCCCACGACCATCAGTTTGCGGCCGGTCAACACCCAGCCGTCGCCGTCGGGTTCGGCCGTGGTCGACACGTCCTGCCATCGATCGCCGGACGCCGGTTCGGCGGCCGCCAACGCCACCACGGCCTTGCCGTCGGAGATCTTTTCCAGCAGCGCACGGGCCAGCGGTCCCCTGGCGCGGTGCAACAGCCCGCCGGCCACGACGACGGTGTCGACGTAAGGTTCGACGACCAGCGCCTGACCGAGTTGCTCGGCGATGATCATGAGTTCCACTGGGCCGCCGCCGATCCCGCCGACGTCTTCGGGCAGCGTCGCGCCCAGGATGCCCAACTCTGTGGCGAAGCCTCGCCAGATGTCCGGCTGCCAGCCGACGCCGGTCTTGGCCGCGGCGCGACTCTTGTCGAGGTCGTAACGGACGGAAAGGAACTTCGCCAGGCCGTCGCGCAGCAGCTCTTGTTCTTCGGTCAAATTGAAGTCCATCTATAACCCCAATGCCGCTTTGGCCAGAATATTTCGCTGGATTTCGTTGCTGCCGGCGTAAATTGAGCCGGCCCGGTCATTGAAGTAACGCAACGGCGCCACCGCCTGCCACGGCTCGCCCGAGGCGTATCCGTCGGCGGGCGCCGTGAATTCCGCGACCCGCCCCCCGGGTGCGGTCACGTGTGGCTGATAGGCCCGTCCCCACGGCCCGGCCGCCTCCAACGCGAGTTCGGTCAGGGTCTGGCTGAGTTCGGTACCCAGGATCTTCAGCATCGACGACGCCGCGCCCGGATTGCGCCCCTGCGCCACCGCGGCGAGTACCCGATATTCGAGAATCTCCAGGACCTCAGCGCGGATTCGGGCGTCGGCCAACTTCCGGGTGAAACCCGGATCGCCGGCCAGCGTTCCGCCACCCGGACCGGGTTGGCTCTTGGCCGCCGCACCGATCTCCTCGGCCATCACTTGCAGGCCCGGCGCCACCGCGCCGCCACCCCGCTCGAATTCCAGCAGATACTTGGCCACCGTCCAGCCCTGGTCGATCTCGCCGAGGACGTTGGCCTTGGGCACCCGCACCTCGTCGAAGAACACCTGGTTCTGCACTTCTTCACCCGAGGTCATCACCAGCGGCCGGATCTCGATGCCCGGTGCGGTCATCTCGATCAGCACAAACGTGATGCCCTGCTGCTTCTTCTGCGCACGCGAGGTGCGCACCAGGGCGAACATCCAATTCGCCTCGCTGGCATGGGTGGTCCAGATCTTGCTGCCGGTGCACACCAGGTCGTCACCGTCGGGCACGGCCGCCATCGACAGCGCCGCCAGGTCCGACCCGGCCTCCGGCTCGGAGTACCCCTGGCAGAAGAACACCTCGCCGGTCAGGATCCGCGGGAGGAAATAGTCTTTTTGCGCGTCGGTGCCGTACCGGATGATCGCGTGCGCCACCATCCGGATGCCCATCGGCGACAGCGAGGGCGCACCGGCCAGCATCGATTCCCGGGTGAAGATGTAGTGCTGGGTCAGGCTCCAATCACAGCCGCCGTACCGCACCGGCCAGGCCGGCGCCGCCCAGCCGCGTTCGTGCAGGATCGCCTGCCAGGCCATGCTGGCCTCGTGATCGGCATAGACGCTGGTCATGAGTTGCCCGGCGCGTCGCAATTCGGGAGTGAGCTTCTCGTGGAGGAACTGCCGGACCTCGTCCTGGAAGTCCAGCTCGTCCTGTGACCACTGCAAATCCATCAGTACCGGCCTCGGCGTCGTGTCGGCGAATCGTCGGCGCGAGTCTAGCCTCAGCCGGCGCCCTTACCGTTGTCGACCCGGTAGACCGCACCGTGGATGACCGCGGCGTCGTCGCTGGCCAGGAAGGCGATCACGGAGGCGACGTCGCGGGGTTCCCCGAGGATCTTTCGTCGTTCGCGGCGGCGGCAAACCGTTTCGTCAGACCTGTCGTGGCGTGACGAACGGAACCAGCACCTCGTCGACCAGTTGGACGATCAACTGCTCGTCGATGGGATCGCCGGTAACCAGCAGCCGGTGCCACAGCACGCTCTGCCCGAGTTCGCGGGCGATCTCGATCGGCACATCAGCGCGCACGTCGCCGCGAGCGATCCCTCGGGCCAGCAGCTCGGCCATTTCCTGCTTGCGCCAACCGATCACGTCGGTGCGGAATGTTTCGGCGAGTACGGGATCGTGAGCTGCGGCAGCGATCCCGGCCCGGATGACGTCCGCCTGCGGCCCGGTGAACAGCTGCGCCCAGCCGCGCAGGACCGCCAGCATGTCCTGCCGGTAGCTGCCGGTGTCCCGGTGCGGAATCGCGGTGACGGCGACGCGCATCAAGGTGTCGCGCACCAACGCACGGCTGTCGGGCCAGCGCCGGTAGAGCACCGGTTTACTCGTTCCTGCGGCAGCGGCGACGGCCTCCATGGTGACGCCGGCGGCTCCGTGCAAACCGATGAGCCGCAGGACTGCGTCCCTGATTGCCGCGTCGAGTTCTGCACCGTGCCGTCGACGCATCACACTCCCTCAGAAAGAAACGGTTGCGTTTCTCAGAATGGCCTCGTACCGTAATTTGAGAAACGATACCGTATCTTGGAGGCCGTCATGCTGAGTCGCCCCGTCCGCTACCCGTTGCGCCCGGTCGACACAGCGACGGTGCGCTGCACCACCGCCGCACACCATCGCCGCCGCGTCACCATCGACCATCGAGTGCTGACCGGCATCACCCCGGCGATGCTGCTCGATTGGTTCACCCACCTGGACGGGACGATGCGCTACGCAGGCGAAGTCATCGACCGCTACCTCGCCTGGCACCCGATTGACCACATCCGCTGGGAATTGGCGAAGCCCGCACCGGGTGGCGGCGCCGGCGAAGGCGCTCGCTTCCGGATCGTCGAAGCCTTCGGCGCGCGGCCGGAATACAAAGTAGACGTGACCGATCGGGTGGAGAAGCTGGACGAGACAGGTATCCGCCTGGTCACGCGCATCGCCGGCGTCATCGTCATCCAACTGGAGCACACCTGGTCGGCCGGTTCTGACGGTGCACACTACGTCACGGTCCTCGACCTCGGAGCGCGCAACGCGTTGTTCGCGCCGGTCAACCGCATGCTGCACCGGCGTTTTCCCGACCATATGGTCCAGGCCTGGATCAGACACAACATCGAAGAGGTCGGGCAGCTGGAATACCTGCTGCCGCAACTGGACTCGGTCCCGGCGGGATAGCCGCCGCCGTGGACGACGTGCTGTCCAGCGGCGACGACCGTCACCGCCGGGGCGGCGTCGGCGCGAAAGTGACCGGCATCGATTCCAGCCCGCTGACGAAATTGGCCGGCCGCAGCGGAAGTTCGGCGCCGTCGGCCAGGGTCAGGTCCGGGAGCCGGCGCAACACCGTGCCCACCATGGTGGTCAATTCCAGCCGCGCCAGCTGGTTGCCCAGGCAGAAGTGGGTACCGAAGCCGAATGCCAGGTGGTTGTTCGGATTTCGGCGAATGTCGAAGTCGTCAGGGTCGGCGAACACCGTCTCGTCGAAGTTGGCCGACTCGAACATCAGCAGGATCTTCTCCCCGGCATACAACTGCGTTCCGTGAAACACGTTGTCAGCGGTGACCAGGCGGCACATGTTCTTCACCGGCGAGGTCCAGCGCAGCATCTCTTCGATCGCTGTTCCGAGCAGACCCGGATCGGCGCGCAGCGCGTCCCACTGCCGTGGCCGCGCCACGAGCGCCGCGACTCCACCAGACAGGGTGTGCCGGGTGGTCTCGTCGCCGCCGATGAGAATGAGCAGGGTCTCGGCGGCGATCTCGTCGTCGGACAGGCGGCGCCCGTCGATCTCAGCCTCCACCAGAACGCTGACCAGGTCGTCACCCGGATCGCGGCGCCGCCGCCCGATCAACTCGTGCATGTGCGCGTTGTACGCAGTCAGCGACGCCACGGAGCGCGCGAGCAACTGCGGTGTGGCCGTCGAACTCAGCGCGACGACCATGTCGTCAGACCACGCCAGGAACATGTCGCGCTCGTGCGGCAGCACGACCAGCATGTCGCCGATCACCGCCATCGGCAGTGGCGCGGCGATATCGGTCACGAAGTCGCATCCGCCGGTTTCGCAGACCGCGTCGATCAGGGCGTCGCACAGCGACTGAATCGAATCTGTATGGGCGGCAACGCGTTTGCGGGTGAAGCCGGTGTTGACGAGTTTGCGGCGCAGCAGGTGCGCCGGGTCGTCCATGTCGATCATGTGCAGCAGCGGCGGCGTCGCCGGTCGGATACCACCGGCATTGGAGAACAGGCCCGGATCGCGTTCGGCCTCGAGCACCGCGCGGTAACTCGCGGCGGCCGCAAGGCCCTTGCGGTCCCGAAAGACCGGGCGATGCGTACGCATCCAGCGGTAAACGGCGCGAGCTTCACCACTCGCGTAGAACCGCCCGTCGGTGAGGTCGACGTCGGGGGCGGCGTCCTTATTGACCGGCGTTTTGGCCCAGCTCAATTGCGTACGAGCTGACGAACCGTCCGGCCGACGGCCCGCCGTTGCACGATCCGTCGGACTCCCCGGGCCGTTTGATCCATAGATAGGCGTCGGCGTGCCCACCGGCGGTGGCCGTCGTGGGCGGGGTGCCCAACGCCCGCCCGCTGGGGTTGCACCAGCTGAGCGCAGAATCCGGTGCAGGTCCCGCACCATTGCGGCCGGTGTCGATCACGTAGTGCGCTCCGCCCGTCATCCCGGAAATCGCCTCGCCGTAGCCGGTCTCCTCATCGGTGGTGAAGAAGTTCGACACGTTCAGACTGAAACCGCGCGCGTGGCCGACGCCGGCGGCATTGAGCCGGTTGGCCATTTCCTCCGCGCTCACCCAGCGCGAGTGTCCACCGTCGACGTACACCGCGGCGTTCGGATCGCGGGTCAAGGTGTCGACGGCGTACCGCACCAGGCTGTAACGCTCCTGACGCTGGTCGCCGGACAAGCAATCGGCCATGGCAAGCGCGTCGGGTTCGACGATGATCGCCACCGGCGAGGCGCCGAGCCCAGCGGAGATCGAATCGATCCACGCGCTGTAGTCCGCGCCAGATCCGAAGCCGCCGGACGCGTAGCTGCCGCAGTCGCGATGCGGGATGGCATAGAGGGTGATGATCGGCATGCTGCCGGCCGCCTGCGCCGCGCCGACGTAGCTGGCGACCCGGCCACCGACCGAACCGGCGGGAAAAGCCTGGTCGAGCCAGTACGACTGCGGCGTGTTGGCGATCGCGGTGAGCTGCGCGCTGGGCGGATTGGCGCCGCGCGCGGCGTTCATCGCGGCCGACGACGGGTCGACATAGAAGGGTTGTCCGGCCAGCGGGTTGCCCGAATCGGTCAGACGTATCGCCGGGGTGGACGTGACCGGCGCGGTCAGGCCTGCGGCGACAACGGCCACGGCTGCCAGGAAAGGGACCATCCATCGTGCGGCTGCGCGCGCAGCTGAGATCATCACGAAAGCAAAATAGTGCCGAATCGTGATAATCGCCAGCCGATGCGGGCGCGGACGCAGCGATGAGACCGGCCCAGCGCCGCAGCGCAGTGGTGAAGCTACGCCGGATTCAGGAAGCGACGAGGTCGTCGATCTGATTGATCGCCTCCGTGCTGCCCTCGACCACGCCCATGTCCAGCACCTGCTGCAGCGCCGCAGCGGATTCGTAGGTGCTGACGAACGTGGCGCGGGTGTGGCCGTCGTGCTCGGCGAAGGTGTAGACGTTCTTGGAAACCGGCATTTCGGCGTTCGGCGTGAAGTCCTCGTCCGCGAAGCCGTCGTCGAAGGAGATGCTCGTCGGCTCCTCGACGGCGGTGATCTGCCAGTACCCGGCGTACTTCTCCCCGTGCGGGCCGGTCATGTAGTACGTCATGCGACCGCCGGGCGACAGATCGTGGTCGACGAAGGTCGCCGGGTACTCCGGTGGCCCCCACACCTTCTCCAGCTGACGCGGGTCGGCGTAGACCTGCCAGATCCGCTGCACCGGCGCGGCAAAGTCGGCGGTGATGGTCAGCGTCAGATTGTCGAGGTCCTGCTGGACGTCGGTCACGGGCATGTTCAGTCCTCCTTCGGGTCCGATGAGATGAGTTCGTCGATGCTCGCCACCCGGTGACGCCACAGGGATTCCAGCTCCGCGAGCATCGATGCCACCGATCGCACCGCTGCCACGTCGCCACTGGCCAACTGCTCGCGACCGGTACGTCGCTTGGTGAGCAGGCCGGCTCGTTCCAGCACCGCGACGTGCTTTTGCACCGCCGCGAAACTCATCTCGTATTTCACTGCGAGCGCGGAAACCGAATGCTCGCCCGTCAACACCCGACGCATGATGTCGCGCCGGGTCCGGTCGGCGAGCGCATGGAACAGAGCGTCAGCCCGGTCCTCGAGATCCACGGTCACCGCACTAACATACAACCAATTGGTTGTATGTTGTCAAGAGGTCGCCGAGCCGCTGCAGGAAGTCGTTCAGCGCGGGTACAGACACACCGGTGTCCTGTCCGTCGATCCGTCAGGAGTTCTGGTGTGCGCAGCCCTGCGTATCGCACTGCTCGCGCACAATCACTTCCCGATCCGCGAGCCGTTTGCCGGTGGGCTGGAGGCGCACATCGGGCACCTGGCCGGTGCCCTGGCCCGGCACGGGCACCAGGTGACCCTGTTCGCGGCGGCGGGTTCGGCCCCCGAAGTGTCACACCCCGGCCTGTCGCTCATCGACCTGACGTGCAGTCCCGCTGCCGCACAACCGTTTCCGCGGCCCGGAGCGGTGAAGGAATCTCATCAGCGCGCGTTTGTCACCCTGATGGCCGAGCTGATCCGGGACGGCGGCGCCCGGTTCGACGTGGTGCACAATCACACCCTGCATTACGTCCCGATCATGATGGCGCCTCGGCTGGCCACCCCGATGCTGACCACCCTCCACACCCCGCCGTTGCCCCTGCTGGAGGCCGCGGTCGGTGCGGTCCGCGGTATGGCCTACGCAACGGTCAGCCGCCGGGCCGCTGCCGCGTGGGCAGATGCCGGCGCCAGCCGAATAGCGGTGGTGCCGAACGGGATCGACGTCGAGCGTTGGCCGGCGGGTACCGGTGGGACGTATCTGGTGTGGTCGGGCCGGCTGGTCCCGGAGAAGGGTCCGCAGCTCGCGATCGAGGCGGCGCGACGGGCGGGGTACCGGCTTGTGCTCGCCGGGCCCGTGGTGGATCGTGACTTCTTCCGGCGGCGGATCGCGCCGCACCTCGGCGACGGCGTCAGCTACGCGGGCCACCTCGACCAGCGACACCTGGCGGCACTGGTGGGAGGTGCCGCCGCGGCACTGGCGACGCCGCTATGGGACGAACCGTACGGCTTGGTGGTTGCCGAAGCCATGGCGTGCGGGACTCCGGTGGTGGCTTTCGCGCGCGGCGGCATCCCCGAGCTGCTGGACGAATCCTGCGGTCGCCTGGTGGCCGGCGGCGATGTGACGGCCATGGCGGCGGCCATTCCCGCGGCCGTTGCCCTGTCTCGCGCGACAGTACGCAGGATCGCCGTCGAGCGTCACGGTCTCGACGCGATGGTCGCCAAATACATTGCGCTGTACCGCAGTTTGATCCTCCGGCGAAAGCGACCGGCGCGCACCTCGGTGCCGCGTCACACAGTCAGCGGACTCGCACACGCCGAGTAGTCCGTTGCATTGCGGGTATACGCGCATGCGTTATCCAGTGCTCCGAGCCGAAGGATCTGAGATGAGCGATTCCACTTCTGTCACAGGCACCACGGTGGTGATCACCGGTGCCTCCAGTGGTTTCGGCCGCGGTGTGGCGCTGGAACTCGCCCGTCAGGGCGCGAATGTCGTGCTGGCGGCGCGCCGTCAGCACGTCCTCGACGAACTGGCCGCTGAAATCGACCGGACGGGTGGCACCGCACTGGTGGTGCCTACTGACGTGAGCGACGCCAACCAGATCGCCAACCTCGCCGCGGTGACGATGGAACGGTTCGGCAACATCGACGTCTGGATCAACAACGTCGGAGTGGGAGCGCTCGGACTGTTCTGGGACATTCCCATCGAGGATCACGCCCGTCTCGTGGACGTGAACCTCAAGGGACTGATCTACGGCGCCCACGCCGCGTTGCGGCACTTTCGCGCACAGGGCAAGGGCACGCTGATCAATATCGGCTCGGTCGACAGCGAAGTTCCCCTGGCCCTGCAAAACACCTACGCCGCGACCAAGGCGGCGGTGCTGAGCCTGGGACGTTCGCTGACCGAAGAACTGCGACTGGCCGGCGACACCGACATCAAGGTCGGCACCATCATGCCGTGGGCGGTCGACACACCGTGGTGGACCCATGCGGCGAACTACACCGGTCACGCGCCGCGGATGGCGGCGATGGACGACCCGCAGATCGTGGTGGACGCCATCGTCAAAGCCTGCACCGACCCCAAGGAACAGCAACCCGTCGGCGCAAAAGCGCACGCCGCCAACATCTCCCACAACCTCTTCCCGGGTCTCACCGAGCGGCTGTCCGCCAAGACGGCTCAGTCAGAAGCCGAGAAAGCGGCCCCCCTTCCGCCCACCACCGGATCCATCCACGAACCGATGGCCGAAGGCACCACGGTGGGCGGCGGCATCCGGGAGCGGATGCAGGCCGAGGACAACGACAATTGACTTCGCCCGGTGTCGCTGAGCCGCGTCAGTGCCCGGAGAACTCGTCCATCGAGTTGTATACACCGACCCGGCGCAAGTAGAAGTCGCGCAGCCGGATCGGCAACACCGCGGTGAGTACCTTGTTCATCTTCGACGTCCACGGCATGACGACGAACGGGTCACCGGCGAGCATCGCCGTCCACGTGCGCGCTACCACGTCCTCCTGCTCGAGCATCGGGGTGAACAGGATGCCCTTGGCACCGTCGAACATGCCGGTGTTGATGTAGGTCGGGCAGACCGTGGTGACCTTGACCTGGTCGAAGCCGGCCTGTTCCAGCTCCAGGCGCACGGAGTCGGAGAAGCCGATCGCCGCCCACTTGGAGGCGGAATAGGCGGCCATCCGGGGGATGGCGTTGAGCCCGGCCGACGAGGCGATGTTGACGATGCGGCATTGCCCCGAAGACTCGATCATCGCGGGCAGGAATTCGCGGGTCACCAACATCGGGCCGATGGAGTTGACTTCCATGGTCAGCGTGAAGTCTTTCGGCTCGTTCTCCCAGAAGTAGCCGTTGCCGCGCACGATTCCGGCGTTGTTGAACAGCACGTCGATCCGGCCGACCTCGCTGCGGGTCCGCTCGGCGGCCTCGGCCACCTTCTCCTGCGAGGTGACGTCGACGGTTTCGTAGTGAACCGTGCCGCCGGCTGCTTCCAACTCGGCTGCAGTGTCCTTGAGCGCGGCTTCGTTGGCATCCCACAGCACCACCGCGGAAGCACCTTCCTGCACGGCCTGGGTGGCAAACAGCTTGCCCAGGCCCATAGCGGCCCCCGTGACCAGGACGTTGGTTCCCTTGACCGATTCCATAGCTTTGCTCCTCCTGTGGGGGCGTCGACGATTCTCCGGCACATATACCCGTTCCATGACCAATACCGTCCAATCGCGTCCAGGGATAGAGCTCCGGCCAGATTCGCCGGCCTCGAACACGGGTAAGTCCCCGAAGTGGCTGTCGGGAACCTGATCCGGAAGGGCCGTGTGTAGGCCCGCATGCCCGAAGGCGACACCGTGTACGCCCTGGCCCGCCGCCTCGACGCAGCCCTGGTCGATCGCGTCCTGACCCACGGCGAACTACGCGTGCCGTCCCATGCCACGGCGGACCTGGTCGGGCGGACGGTGCAGGCGCACGTCACACACGGCAAGCACCTACTGACCCGGCTGTCCGGCGACCTCACCCTGCACACCCACCTGAAGATGTCCGGCTCGTGGACCATCTCCCTGACCGGTCGCCCGCTGCCGTCGGCGGTGATGCCCGATGTCCGGGTGGTGCTGCGCACGGACGGCCCCGCGGCCTACGGCATCCGGCTGCCGGTGGTCGAACTGCTGCGCACCAGGGACGAGACGTGCGTGGTCGGTCACCTCGGCCCCGACCCGCTACGTGCGGACTGGGATCCCGCCGAGGCGACTCGGCGACTCACCGCTGATCCCGGTCGGCCCCTGGTCGCCGCGCTACTCGACCAGCGGTGTGTTGCCGGATTCGGCAACCTGTGGGCCAACGAACTGTGCTTCCTGCGCGGGCACAACCCGTGGACGCCGATCGGGGCGGTCGACGTCCCCGCGTTACTGGAGGTGGGTTCGCGCGCATTGCGCCATTCGGCGACCTTCCCCGGTGCGATGCAGGTGACGACCGGCCGCCGGGGTAAGGGTGGGCAGCACTGGGTGGCCGGACGCGCGGGCCGGCCGTGCCTGCGCTGCGGCACCGAGGTGCAGGTGGTCGCCGAGGTGCCCAACGACCCGGAACGGCGTCGGACCTGGTGGTGTCCGAACTGCCAACCAGGCCCGGCACGTTAGTGTGCTTTGGTCGGCTTCCGTGAACAAGCCGACAGAAAAGTTGGGCATTTCATGACGACAGCAGAGGCGTCGGCGATCGAGGCACGAGTCGGCCACTACTACCAGATGGACAACACCTACCTGGTCGGCCGCGAGAAAGTGCGCGAATACGCACGCGCGGTGCAGGACTACCACCCCGCGCACTGGGACGTGGCTGCCGCGGGCGCGCTGGGCTATTCAGACCTGGTGGCGCCGCTGACGTTCACCTCGGTCCCGGGTATGGCGTGCAATCGCCGCATGTTCGAAACCGTGGTCGTCGGCTACGACACGTACGTGCAGACCGAAGAAGTCTTCGAGCAGCATCGGCCAATTGTGGCCGGCGACGAACTGCACGTCGACGTCGAGCTGACGGCGGTGCGCAAAGTCGCCGGCAGGGAGCTGATCACGGTCTCCAACACCTTCACCGACCAGTCCGGCGAGCGGGTGCACACCCTGCACACCACGGTGGTGGGGGTGACCACCGAAGAGGTCGATCCGGCCATCAAAGCCGCTGTGCAGAACGCCATGATGCACGACGTGAAAGTGCTGGTGAACGAGGAATCCGACACCGACTACCGCAAGACCGTGCGTCCCGACGGCGAGTTCCGCATCGCCGACGGGGGCAACCGGATGCCCGGCACACCGTCCTTCGACGACGTGCAGGTGGGTGATGAGCTACCGCTGCACAACGCGCACCTGTCCCGCGGTGACGTGGTGAATTATTCCGGCGTCGCCGGCGACGCGAACCCGATCCACTGGGACGAGAACCTGGCCAGGCTCGCCGGGCTGCCCGACGTCATCGCCCACGGCATGCTCACCATGGGTCTGGGTGCCGGCTACGCCTCCGCGTGGACGGGCGACCCCGGTGCGGTGACCCGTTTCGCGGTCCGGTTGTCGGCGCCCGCTATCGTCTCTGCGATCGAGGGCGCCGACATCGAATTCAGCGGTCGGATCAAATCGCTGGACCCGGCGACCCGGTCCGGTGTTGTCCTGGTCGGCGCCAAATCTGCAGGCAAGAAGATCTTCGGGTTGGCGACGCTCAACGTGCGGTTCCGCTGACCTCACCCATTTCGAAGGGCCGCGGCGACAACGGGTTTCGCCCAGCGAGGGGTCGCAGCCAGATCGAATGGTCCCACGATGCGACCTCGGTCCACGTGCAGCACCAGCCGCAGAAGTGGGGTGTGGCCGGTTGCGGGATCAGCATCCGCCGAGTTGTCGTACACCCGCAGGTCGGTCAGTACCGGCAGCACGTGCACCAGATTGAGCAGGCTGTGCCGGTAGCGGCGGCGGATCGCAGCTTCCGGGATATCGTGACCGCCGGATCGGACCCGGTGCCGCACCCGCTCGATGTGGGCTTCGGCGCTTTCCAGCCCCACGTAGAAGACCCGAACCTCGATTCCCTCAGCGGCGGCCCGGGAAATCAGAGCCGGCATGGTGTTGCCGCCGAGGGTGGTCTCGAAGGTGAAATCGAGTCGTTCAGTTATCGCCCGTTCCAACAGTTTTCGGCCCTGCTGCCACGCCGCGGCGTTCGACTCGGTTTGGTCCCAGGTCGGATTGGACCGCCGTAGCGCACGGGCTACCTCATCGGGGTTGTAGTACTCACCCCCGGCGGCGCGGATCGCGGCACCGCCGATGCTGCTTTTGCCGGCACCGTTGACGCCCGCCAGAACATACAGTCGCGGCGCGACAGGTGCTTTGCGAGCCACGGGCCGGCCGGGCTACCGCCGTTTCGCGGGCTTGGCCGCCGCCACCGCCGCGGTGCCGAGTTCTTCGGGGGTGGCGTTGAACGCCGCTGCCACACCCGCTTTGGCCTGCGGCGTCTGCATCGCCGCCAGCAGCTCGTCGAACTGGCCACCGAGCGCGTTCAGGTCCGGGGTGACCGAGTTGACCAATGCTTCGAACTCTGCGAACGCCACCAGCACCGCTCTGGGAGTGTTGTGTTTGGTGATCACGACCGCGCCGTCCACTGCGGCCTGTTCGAAGACCGAGCCGAACTCATTCTTGAGCCGGCTGGCAGCCACCGTCGGCACATCGACCAGCCGGCCCTCGCGGTTGCGGAACGTGACGGTGGACATTGTGCCTCCTCTGCCGAGTTTGTGACTCTTGACCCTGATTCTAGCCGAATTGTCTATTTTGGCTAAAAAAGCTCATTCGTCGGCCACCGCGGTCATCGGTCCGGGGTGACGACGACGGTCAGGTCATTTCCGTTGCGCTCCACGCACATACCCGCCCGGCGGGCGACGGCAGCTACCGCGGCCGCGTTGTCGGGCTCGGCGCGGCTGGCGGCCAGCGCGCGCGCCAACCGGCCCTTGTGGGCCTTGTTGAAATGGGAGACGACGGTGCGGCGACCGTCAGGGTGCTCGTTCAGTACCTCCACGCGGACCGCAGTCGGTGTCCTGCCCAGCGCTGCATAGGATCCGGAACGCAGATCCACGATCAGGTGTTCGCCGGCCAGTTCGGCAAGCAGCGGCTCCAGCAGGGGCCGCCACCGGGCGGCCAGCGTGGGTTTCGCGGGCAGTTTCGACGTCGCCGAAAGCCGGTAGGTGGGCACCTGATCGTCGGCGCGAAGCAGCCCGAACAACGCCGAGCCGATGGCCAGCCGGGCATGCGCGCGCGCTGCTTGGGCGCCGTTAAGCGAGTCGATATCCAAGGCGTCGTACAGGACGCCGGTGTAGCGGCGGATGGCCGGCAGCGTCGGCGCCGTACGCAGGGCGGCGTTGTGCGCGATCGCGGCGTCCTGTCCAGATGAGATCGCCAGTGCCGCTCTGCATGCCGCTGGGTCGGATGCGAGGTCGACGAGTTCGCCGATCAGCGCAGAACGCAGCTGGTTGAGACCAGGATTGCTGAGTTGTTCGAGGTGCAGTGGGGTTGGGGTGCCACCGTCCCGTTTGGTTTCCGACGGCGGCAGCAGCACGATCACGGGAGCCGACTCTAGGCCGTCGACCGCGGCTCGCGCGACACGTCCCAGGTGCGTCATCGGGACCCATCGGTCGAGGTGCGAAACTGATCCGATGGATCCCGTTGTCATCCACACCGACGGAGGTTGCCGCCCCAATCCCGGCCCCGGCGGTTGGGGAGCGGTGCTGCGGCAACGACAGCACGTCCGCGAGATGTGTGGCGGTGAGCCCGGTCCGACAAGCAATAACCGGATGGAGTTGACCGCGCCGATCATGGCGCTCGAAGCCCTGACCCGACCCGTGCTGGTGCACCTCTACACCGACAGCACCTACGTCCGCAACGGCATCACCAAGTGGGTGCTCGGCTGGGAGCGCAACGGCTGGCAGACCGCGGCAAAGCAGCCGGTGAAGAATGTCGACCTGTGGCGCCGGCTCCAGATCGCCTGTGCCAGACATCAAGTCGAATGGTTCTGGGTGAAGGGCCACTCCGGCGTCGCGGACAACGAATTGGCTGACGTGTTGGCGACCCGGGGGTTGCGGGAAGCGGTCGCGGCGTCGGCGTGACGCATTCCCCGGGCCGAGGCTCCCCGATTACCGGGCAGCCGTCGACACGTCCGGGGCGCTGGTTTGTACTGCCGCCTGGCGGTATTCGCGCATTTCGGCGCGCACTGCTTCATCGAGTGCCCGGTCCAGGCTGGCCTGGGCGGAACGTCGTGCCACCCGCCGCATGACATCGATAATGTCTGCGGCCCAGGCCAATTCGGCATCGTTGGTGGGATACCAGCCGCTGCCGCGTTGCCGGACGATTTCGGTGTGTCCGTGCCGTGCCAGCGCACGCGCCGCGTCGTCGAGTTTCTTGTCCACCGCCCCGGACGTCGTCAAGATGGCGGCCAGCGGCATACCGCGAGACATCAGGGTCGCAAAGTCGTTGATGATCCGGCGGTCCGGCACCAGGTAGCCGTCACCGGAAGGTTCGATCACCCCGCTGCTGCACAGCCGGCGAAGCGTCTTTGCGTCCAGGGGACCGAGCTTGTCCTGCAACTGCTCCAACGACATGACCCGCGACTCCGGGTGTGACCACGGCGAGGTCACCAACTCGCCCAGGTCCGCGAGGTCCAGCACCTCGACCAGCTCCTGACCGCTCTGCAGACCGGTCACGAATTTCAGGATGTGCTTGACGGTGAAGCCTTCTTTGAGCAGTCGGGTGACCGCCTGCAGCTGGCTGAGGTGCCGGTCGGTGTAGATCGACACCCGGCCGCGCCGCTGGGGACGAGCCAGCAGGCCGTTCTCCTGGTAGACCCGCACGTTGCGGGTGGTGGTACCCGCTTCGCGCGCAAGGTCGTCGATGCGGTACTCGGTCACCGGGGGAGCCTATCCGGTGAGAACCGGATCGGCGGTGTTCAGTGCTGCGGTGATCTTGTAATCCTGCAGATCCAGTGCCTTCAGTTGTTTCACGTACTGGGTGGCAAAGCCGGGATACATGGTGGCGTTGAAGCCGTCCTCGGTCAGGTACCAGCTCTGGCAGCCGGAGTTCCAGGTGGTGGCTTGCAGGCGCCGCTGGATGTCCTCGTTGTACCGGTCCTGCACCTCGGGCCGGACGTCGAGCGATTTCCACCCGAATTCCAGCAGCTTGGAAATCGCCGCGACGATGTAGTCGATCTGGGCCTCCATGTACACCAGCGCCGAGCTGTGGCCCGGTCCGGAGTTCGGCCCGAAGGTGAAAAACAGGTTGGGATAACCGGATACGGCAACGCTGCGATAGGCGTATGCACCTTTGCTCCACTCCGAGGCCAGTTCCCTGCCCTCGATCCCGGTGACCGGGATCGGCGATCCGGTCGTGGACACGTCGAAGCCGGTAGCGAACACGATGGCGTCGGAGTGATGCTCGATGCCCTCGACCGTCCGAATTCCCTTGGGCGACAACCGGGCAATCGGCCAGGTCACCAGTTTGCAGTTCTCGGCTTGCAGCGCCGGATAGTAGTCACTGGTCATCAGCAGCCGTTTGCAACCGGCCGAGAAGTCCGGCTGCAGCTGGCGCCGCATCCACGGATCCCGTACCTGCACCCGCAGATTGGCCCGGCTCACGGCCTCCACCACCCGGGTGAACGGGGTATCCCACACCACGCCGAGCGCTACCGACTCGTGTCCCCAGTACCAGGCGGACCGGACCAGCTTGCCGGCCAGCGGCAGTTCCTTATGGACACGTTTGATCCACCCGCTGACCTCGCCGTTGAACTTCGGCAGCACCCACCCCGGCGTGCGTTGGAACACCTTGACCGATTCGGCGACCTTGACCAATTCCGGGATGATCTGCACGGCGCTGGCGCCGGTACCGATCACCGCGACCTTTTTACCGGTGAAGTCGTAGTCGTGATCCCAACGGGCGCTGTGGATTTTGCGTCCCGCATACGTGTCGATGCCTGGCAGGTTGGGCAAGCTCGCGTTCGACAGCGGGCCCGAGGCAACGATGACGGTGCGGGCGCGGACCGGTTCACGGTCGGCAAAACTGAGCGTCCACTGTCCCTGCGCCTCGTCGTAGACGACGCCGGTGACGTTGTGCGCGAAGCGGATGTGCGGTGCGATGCCGCGGGATTCGACCATGCCGTCGATGTACTGCAGGATCTCGGCACTGCCCGAATAGGTGCGCGACCAGTCCGGGTTCGGCGCGAAACTGTAGGAATACAAGCGAGACGGGATGTCGCACGCCGCACCGGGATACGTGTTGTCTCGCCAGGTGCCTCCCACCCGGGTATCCCGCTCGAAGATCGCAAAGTCGGTGATGCCGCGGTCTTTGAGGCGGATTGCGGCGCCGATGCCGGCGAACCCGGCACCGATGATTGCTACGGAAATCATGTCGTGGGGCTCCATCAGGCGACTGGTTCGTAGGTGAGTTCCTGCGACCAGGTGGGTGTGCGGTGCACCAGGGGCATCGGGATGACACTGGTGACCTTGACCAACGAATCGGCGAACCAGTGGTACTTGGAGGTGCGGTCGATCACCTTCTTGCCGTGCCAGGCGACAAGCCGATACATCGGCAGCTTGCGGGCGAAAGCGCTTCGCTCACCGACACTTTGGAATCGGCGTACCGCTGCGTTCAGGCGTTGTTCGTTGACGCCCATCGCAACGATGTTGTCGCGCATCTTGTTCAGCAGCGCGAAATAGCTGAAGATGCCGACCAGGATCTGGGGGTTGAGCCAGCCTGCGGCGGTGTCGATGAGCATCTTGCGCATGGTGGCGTGTCCCAGCAGATCGATCACCTCGAAGTCGACTGCCAAATGCCGGGACTCGTCCGAGTTGATCCGTTGAAACACCTCTTGGGCCACCGGGTCCTTGATCTCGTCGGTGATGAACTTGATCAGGGCCCCGTCCAGCGCCACCTCGAGCATCGGAATCACCGTGCCGAGAAAGGGCAGTTTCAGATCGTCGGCGTGCTTGTCCAGGAAGTTGATGATCAACTGCACGTTGACATTCGGCGCCGGGATCTCGTCGTCATCGAGCATCCCCCACCGACGCATCAGCGCGAGTTCGGCGTTGGCGTGCTTCTGCTCTTCGGCATGGAAATGCTGGTAGATGCTCTTCAGCGTCGGGTTGGGTGCCTTCTTGGCCAACGCGGCGAAACCACGGGCACCGACGTTCTCGATCCACATCAGGTCACTCATGAACGGCTTGAGCTTGGCCCACAACTCCGGATCGATCAGCTCGGCTCCCGGTGCGTCCCAGTCGATATCGACCAGGGCCCACTGCTTGTCTTTGATCTTTTGCAACATGCTGTCCAGATCCATCGCCACGATCAATCAGTCCTTTCGGGGATTCACTCGGAGATCGGCCTGCAGTGCCGAACCGGCCGCGAACAAGGACCGAGCGGCATTCGGACGGGAACCGTCATGTCCCGAGCCCACCACGGACTCTGCCATTTGTCAATGTGCCAACAGCTAATGGCACTATCGCTCGCGGACGGTCTGCGGTAGGGCCTCGTCCGCCGCCGCCGTGCGGATGACGTGCTGGAGCGTGCCTGAATCAGGCGTTGCAGCAACCCCTTTCGGATGCCGGAGAACATTGCGGCCGCGCAGGTTCTGCACGCCTCGTCGCAATCGCCCCCGGGCAGCAACTCTTTGGGTAGGCGGGACCGCCTGCGGCGGGTCGCAGCGCCCGGGCGCGAGGGGCAGCGGCCAAGAAGTCGCCGCTGTGCCGCAGCGCGGTCCGCGCTTCGGGAATGGCGCGGAACATGGCAGGGAAGACATGTATTTGTCCCCGCGCGACGTGCAGGCTGACCGCCGCGCCGGCCGCCCCCAGCCGGGCAGCGAACGAACGGGCATCGTCAAGCAACATTTCGGTGCCGCCGACATGGATCATCGTCGGCGGAAATCCGTCGACGTCGGCATTGAGCACATCCAGCAACTCGTGGCGAGGGTCCGCCTCGCCGATGTAGAACGCGAACGTCGCTCCCACCCGCCGCGCCGGGGCGAAGGCGTCACGTCGGCGGCGATCCCTGCTGACCGCGAGGCCACCGGTCAGATCCAGCGCGGGCGAGAACAACAGCACCGCGGTGGGAGCCGGCAGACCTTGCCGGCGCGCTGCCAGGGTGGTGGCCACGGCCAATTGGCCGCCGGCAGAATCGCCGGCCACCGCCACTGGCCGCCCCGATGCTGTCAACCACCGGTAGGCCCGTACGGCGTCGTCCACCGCGTGCGGGAAGGGGTACAGCGGTGCCTTGCGATATTCGACGGCGAAAACCGGACGGCCGGCCGCGGCGGACAACTCGCCGATCAGCCCGCGATGGGTCCGCGGGGAGCACGCCACGAAGGCGCCGCCGTGAATGTAGAGCACCGCAGGCCCGCCGGGATCGACTCCGGCCGCACAGACCCATTCGCCACGGATCCGGCCGTCCACGCCAGACATGTCGACAGGTTCGATGCGCAGCCCCCGCCGCGGCGCGGACGCCGCCGCCAGGAACACCCGCAGCGTCGCGTCCAGACCGGCCACGCCCATCGGGTTGCCGGGCAGCACGCCGGCCAACGGCCGCATCGTCGAACGGCTGAGCGCAAACAGAGCTCTACTCTGCCGACTCGGCCGATGCACTACATCGTTGTGTTGCATATGTATCGATGTAACATTATCGGTGTGTTTGTTTCAAATCGGGTGGTGCGGCGGTGAGGTACACCGGGCTACTCGCCAAGGCGGTGCAGAAGGTCGGATCGATACCGGCCGAAGGAACCACCGCCGAGCGCATTCTGGACTCCGCGCTGAGCCAGTTCGAGGTGTTCGGCATCAACCGGTCCACGGTGGAGGACATCACCCGTCGCTCCGGGCTGTCGCGGGTCACCCTCTACCGGTATTTCTCCAGCAAGGACGCGATCATCGAGGCGGTCCTGGTGCGCGAACTCGAGACGTTCCTGCGGGAGCTGAACAGTTACGCAGGCCAGCAGTCCACCGTGGAGGACAAGTTCGTCGAAGGGTTCGTCTTCGTCCTCAACACGTTGCGCGAACACACCCTGTTGCAGCGCCTGCTGGCGACCGAGCCCGAAGCGGTACTTCCCTTCCTGACCACTGAGGGGTCCAGCACCATGCAGACGGCGTCGGCGTTCCTGGCCCGCCAACTGTCCTCGGAACTGCCGCACGACGACCGCACGCAACTGGAACTCCTCGAGATCGCCGAAGTGACCGTGCGGATCTGTCTGTCGTTCGTGCTCACGCCCTCCCAGCACATCGCCCTCGGCGACGACGACGCGGCACGCAGCTTCGCCCGCCGCTATCTGTTACCGCCCCTGCTCGGACTCAGCACCTAGCCCTGGCACCACCCATCCCGCATCAAACCTGTACGAGAATAGGAATTTTCATGGCGCACCGCTCGGCTTGGATGACCGAAGAACTCGACGGACTACGCGACCTGGTCCGTGACTTCCTCGCCAAGGAGGTCACACCCAACGTCGAGAAGTTCATCGACCAACACCACGTCGACCGGGACCTGTGGACCAAGGCCGGAGAGGTCGGCCTGCTGTGCATGTCGATCCCCGAGGAGTACGGCGGGGGCGGCGGAACCTTTGCCCACGAAGCGGTTCTCATCGAGGAACAGGCCCGCATTGCGGACACCTCCTGGGGAGTGAGCCTGCACAACACCATCGTCGCGCATTACCTGCTGGCCTACGGCACCGAAGAGCAGAAGCAGACGTGGCTGCCGCGGATGGCCTCCGGCGAAGTCGTCGGCGCCATCGCGATGACCGAGCCGGGCACCGGATCGGATCTGCAGAACGTCAAGACCCGGGCCATCCGCGACGGGGACGAGTACGTCGTCAACGGCTCGAAAACGTTCATCACCAACGGCTCTCAGGCCGACCTCATCATCACCGTCGTCAAAACCTCGGTCAACGAAGCCGCCAGCGGTATCTCGCTGGTGCTCGTCGAGGGCGACCGGCCCGGGTTCCGCCGCGGTCGCGTGCTGGACAAGATAGGCCAGAAAGGCCAGGACACCTCGGAGTTGTTCTTCGACGACGTGCGCATCCCCACCACCAACCTGCTGGGCGACACCGAAGGGCAGGGCTTCATCCAGCTGATGCAGCAGCTGCCCCAGGAACGCCTCATCATCGCCGTGGGATCGGTTGCTGGAATGGAATCGGCTGTCGCGCAGACCATTGCGTACACCAAGAGCCGACAAGCCTTCGGCAAGCCTATTTTTGGATTCCAGAACACCAAGTTCAAACTCGCCGAAGCTGCCACCGAGACCAAGATCGCGCGCGTCTTCCTCGACGACTGCATCACCAAACACCTGCGCGGCGAACTCGACATCCCGACCGTCGCCATGGCCAAGTGGTGGACCACCGAACGAGCCATGAACGTCGCCGACCAGTGCCTGCAGCTGCACGGCGGCTACGGCTACATGACCGAATACCCCATCGCCCGCATGTGGGCGGACAACCGGGTGCAGATGATCTACGCCGGCACGAACGAAATCATGAAAGAGATCATCGCGCGGACGTTGTGAAGCGGCCGGTGCTTCCTACCTGATATTCGCCAGCTTTACGAAACCGCGACCGCGGGAGCCAAGCGGGTGGCAGCGCGACAGGCGTTGCGCTCACGGTGGTGTCGTCTCTGGCGGCGTCTACACAGAAGCGGCCAGTGATAGGTCGACCGCTCCCTACCTGCCGGTGGTATACGCCTGCGGATGCTGTTCGCGGTGTCATCTTGACGCCCCGTCTCGTGCAATCAGGAGGGCATGGTCGTCGCGATATTGGGCGCAATATCTAGCACCAAGAGTGCCGCGGCGACGTGTGTGGGGTTGTCTTCCACTTTGACCACGGAGAGTTCATTAGCACGCGACACCCGGCGCTCGACGGTGTTTCGGTGCGCATAGAGGTTGGCCGCCGCCCGGGTGGTGTTGAAGCCGCACTGCACGTAGGTCAGCAGCGCCAGCCGCAACGCTTCGTCTGCTTCGGCCAACGGGCCGAGAGTCTTGGTGACGAACCGTCGTGCGCTGGCGGGGTCCGTCGTAATGCTGTCGATGAGCTCGACGTCTGCGTACGCCGTAAAGCGCCGTTCGGATCCGAGCCGAACGATCAGCGCCTGAGCCGCGAGGGCGTCCTGGTGGCTGGACCTGAACCCGTCGAGTCCTTTTCCCGGCCTTCCGACGGCCGCTCGAATATCCGCTGCCTTCGCCACGATCTTCTCGACGTGGCGGACGTCAGGTGTCGCGGTCCCGGATAGCCAGATCCAACGCGACGCAGCACTTGCGCGGGCTATCAGGGCGCTTCCCCCCGCCGAAGCGGAACGCACGGCCGCGACCACGTCGTCCAACGCGTCGGCCCGCTGAAGATCGTCGGTCCATACGACGAGTCCCACGTGCGAGCGGGCCAACCGGTACCTCAGCCGCCCTTCCGCGAGGTCCTCGGTCATGGGGGCCCCACTGGCGATCAGCTGTATCAGCGCAATCGCGTCGGCACTCGCATTACCCATCGCGGCCGCAAGGCTGGCCTCACGCAGGGCAGAGACCGAGTCGAGGGCGTACTGCATCAACGACTTCGCCGACACGTCGAGAACCTCCACGAGGAGGTCAGGGTCTGTGCAATGCGACACGCATTCTTCGAGCCATCGGCGCCAGCCGACAGCGAGCGCCACCCGCCATCCTCCCGCGAAATCCGGGGCGATGCCGCGGGAAACGAGGTCGCGGATGTACTCCGCTATCCTCGGGCCGATGTAAGGCTCGACCCTTCGCCCCGGTTGCTGGATGTTCGACGTCAGCCACTGGACGAGATCGGAGCGGTTGAGGTGGCGGTCCTCCTCGACCAGCGACGCATCCGGAAGCAGGGCAGGCTCGTACTGCGCCATGAGTGCGGCCCCCGCGATGACCTCAGTCATCGCATCCGTCTCCGTCAAGAGCCGCTGACACAGTGTTCGGATTGCGTCAGCGGCCTCGACGGTGGGCAGGGGCCACAAATCCTCCATACCGACAAGTCTCCCCTGACCGTGCGGGACGAGGCGCTTACACCGACGCCTTTTCCTCGACGCTGACCAGCCCGGCGACCCGTTCTGCGGCCCGCAGGCCAGCGAGAATGGCACCATTCATGGTTCCGGCCCACTCGCCTGCGGTTTCGGTGCCAGCCCAGTAAATCCGCCCGTGCGGGTCGGTGAGGGCGCTGCCGTAGCTCACGGACGCATAGGGAGGCGCGGCGGGGTGCGGTCCACCAGGGGCGAACGCATCTGTGCCCCAGCAGTGGTCGATGTAATCGATGGGGGTCATCGCCTGTGGGCCGTACAAGTCGGCCAGCTGTTGGATCACTCGGCTGCGCCGTATCTCGGGACTGAAGCCGTCGAACACGCGCGGGGAGCAGAACACCATCAGGATTCCGGGTCCAATGTCGTCCGGCGAGACATCGAAGGTGATGAACGCCGTTCCGGTGTCGGTAAGCCCTTCACCCGAAAGCCCGTCAGCCCGCCAGAATGGCTTTTCATAGGCAACGAACGCCTTGCTGAGCGCGCCCATGGGCCAGGTTCTCGCGAGTCCCGCAACTTTCTCTGGAAGCGCAGGCTGGAACTCGATGTCGGCGCGGTGCGGCGGGGCGACCGTGACGATGGCGTACTTGGCTCTGATTGTTGCCGAGTCGGTCTGGACGGTTGCGCTGTTGTCGTCTTGAGTGATACGGCGGACCGGAGCATCTACGACAACTCGGTCACCGAGCCGCTCGGCGAGCCGCTTGGCGATCTCCTGAGTGGTTTCGGTGATTCGGTCCTGATTGGCCCCGTTCTCGACGTCGAGCATATGGCTGAGCCCCCCTGCGGCGCGGATGTAGCGCAGTACGTGAAGCAGCGAGACGTCTGCCGGGCTGCAGCCCCACTGCACCTTGCTGACAATCGCCATCAGCGCACGAGTACTGGAGAGCGCCCTTTTGCGATCGAGCCATTCACCGAACGAGACGGCGTCGAGTTGGACGGCGTCCGGGGACTCCCAGGCGGCATCGACGTTGACGGTCCGTACCAACTTTTCCAGCGCCCGCTGCATGCGGGCCATGTCGACCAAGACTGCCGGGGAGACGGCAGGGATGGTGCCCTTGTACGTGCGACGGCGACCGGCCATCCACAGGACGTTGCGGCCTTCGTTGAACTGACCGGTCGTCGTGCATCCCATTCGCTTGGCGAGGTCGCGGATTGCGGTGTGCCGCGGTGAAACCCACGTTGCCCCGAGGTCCACCTCGACGCCAGCGACCTCACCGGAGAACGATCGACCCCCGACCCGGTCCCGACCTTCGACAACTATGACTGAAAGCCCCATGCTGACCAGGCGCTCTGCTGCACTCAGGCCGGCGAACCCCGCACCGACGATGACGACATCGACAGTCGGGGCGCCGGAACTGCTTTCACGAGATTTCGACATGATTCCCTCCTTGGTTCACGCGGTCTGCATGTTGTGAGATGTATTGGGCGATCGGATCGACGAGGGCCTCGGGAATGTGATGGCCCATCCCGGGAATGACGACATGCTGGGCCGAGCGGATTGCCTGCACGGTGGCTGCGCCGCCACTGGGGTTCACCAAGACGTCGCGATCACCGTTGATGACCACGGTCGGTGCAGTGATCCTGCGCAACTGTTCGGTCCGGTCGCCGGATGCCTGGATCGCCTGAATCTGGCGGGCGATTCCGGCGGCCTGGTCCCCGGCGCACCGATCCCAACCACGCGCTGCGACGGCTGCTTCCGCGGCGTCGTCGATGGGGTACGCCGTTCCGGCGATATGCTGAGTGATCTGCAGGTGGTTGCGCACGGCTGCAGTTCTGGTCTTGGCCGGCGCAGCGAGGAGCAGTCGCATCGTCGACAGCGCAGGCTGACCGACTTTGCGCGCGCCGGTGGTCGAGAAAATGGACGTCAGGGACAGCACCCGCTCCGGTTTCGTCGCCGCGATCGTCTGCGCGATCATGCCGCCCATCGATCGTCCGACGAGGTGAATTTGCGCGATCCCGAGATGGTCGAGCAATTCAACACAGTCAGTTGCCATGTCCGCCAGCGTGTAGGCGTCGCTGCGGGGGTGCGCGAACACCCGGCGCCAGATCGAGGGGGGCGGGCTGCTCGCGAACGTGGACTGGCCGATGTCCCGGTTATCCATGCGAAGGACCCGAAAACCCTGGCCGACAAGCGATCCGACGAATGACTCGGTCCAGAAGGTAAGGTCCTCCCCTAGCCCGGCGATGAGCAGGATCGCGGGGTCGGCCTTGTCTCCGGACTCACGGAAGCAGATCGTCACTCCGGATGAGAGGGTTGCGTACCGGTCTGAGTCAGACATAGGCCTGTGCCCTCTCGCTGACGCCGAACTCGAGGTGCTCGTCGGCGACCGGACCGCGCAGCGCCTTGGCGTCTTCCTGGTACGACATCGCCATCCGCCACGGGGCGACCGCGCCCTGCTTCGGTAGGAACTTCGCCCCGCGCTTGGCGTAGCCGGATTGAAGGTCCATCACAGGCCTGCGATCCATTCCGGGCAGCGGAACCGGGACCGCCCGGTCGTAGCCATGGGCATCCATGTGCTTGACGAGGTCGATGAAGTAGCGGCACATCAGGCTCACCTTGAGAGTCCAGGACGACGTCGTGTAGCCAATGGCCATCGCCCAGTTGGGGATTCCGCTCAGAAGCATCCCGCGATAGGCGAAGGAGTCGGCGAGGTCCACCTGCTGCCCGTCGACCACGATCGGCATTCCGTCGAACAGTTGCAGGTTCAGTCCGGTGGCGGTCACGATGATGTCGGCTTCGAGCTCTTCGCCCGACTTCAAGACGATTCCGTGCTTGCTGAACCGCACGATGGAGTCAGTGACCACCGAGGCGCTGCCGTCCTTGATCGCGTCGAAGAAGTCGCCGTCGGGCGCTGCACACAGTCGCTGGTCCCATGGGTTGTAGGGCGGGTTGAAGTGCTTGTCGACGTCGAAACCCTCGGGGAGTCGCTTGATGTTCGCGCGGCGAATCAGCTTTCGCCCAGCGTGCGGGAACATCCGAAGCCCCTTGACGATCCCGCGTTCGATCCAGATGTTCTTGAACCGAGTCACGGCGTATCCACGTTTAGCGCCTAGGAGTTTCGTGAGCGCGACCGCGACGCTGTCGACCCGGGGAATCGGCATGATGTAGGTCGGAGTGCGCTGCAGCATCGTCACGTGTTGGGCCGCACCAGCGCCGGTCAACATCGCCGGCACCATCGTGACCGCGGTCGCGCCGCTGCCGATGATGACGACTTTCTTGCCGCGGTAGTCGAGGTTGTCCGGCCAGTGCTGGGGGTGCACCACCAGCCCTTCGAAGTCGTCGCGGCCGGCAAACTCCGGAGCGAACCCCTGGTCGTAGCGGTAGTAACCGGTGGCCGCGAAAACCCACCCAGTGCGGATCGTCTTCGTGGCAGTCCAGCCGGTGACGGGGTCTGTCGCTTCGACGGTGAGCGTCCACTTCGAGTCCGTCGAGGACCATTCGGACTGCACGACGCGGTGCCGGAACTTAATGAGGCCCGCCAGGTTGTTCTCGTCGACCGTTTCCTGGAGGTACTCCCGGATCAGGTGTGCGTCGGCGATCGCCGACTCGTGGCGCCACGGCTTGAACTCGTACCCGAAGGTGTGCAGGTCGGAGTCGGAGCGGATGCCCGGGTAGCGGAAGAGATCCCATGTGCCGCCGATGTTGTCGCGGCCCTCCAACACGACGAGGGACTTGTCCGGAAGCTCGCGGGTGAAATACGTTGCCGCGCCGATTCCCGAGATTCCCGCTCCGATGATGACGACGTCGAACTCCTCGACCCCGCCCGATACCTCAGTTGTCATGGCTGCCAACTCCTCGTCGTTCTGGTGACTTCGTGACGTCCACAGTGGCTGAGGTATGGCGTTGCTCACTACGACGATGCGCACCTCCTTTCGTCCGAGCGAGTGCATGGTGCACCGGGAGCGGTACCGGGGTGTCTGACGGGTGCACGGTGCCCTTGGTGCGCCCCTGAACAGGTGCGCAGTGTCGTTGTGACCGCAGTGACCAGCTGGCGACAGTAGAGGCACCTGAATCTTGAAAGGAACCCTGGCAAATGAAGGACATCGCGTTCCTCCTGTCCGATGTGTGGCTGATCGTCGTCGGCTTCTTGTGCGGCTGGAAGTTCCTCCGCAACTACGGCAACTGGCTGCTCGGCCTCGAATGCATGGTCGTCGGTGTATCGGCGACAAACTTCCTCGTTGGCTCGCTGCTCGGCCCCGAAGCCGGCAACGTCCCGTTTTCCGTCGCCTTCTTCCTCGACGCGTTCTCCCGGTCGTTCGGCTTCACACTCGTCCCGGTGTTAGGCCTGATGGTGGTGACCCACCGGTACAAGCCGACCCTGGCGGTCGAGGTCGGCGCGTTCGGGCTCGCCGTTGTGGGCGGACTCGTCCTGGGCGGGCTGGACCACTCGACGCTGCACGTCGGCCCCGCCAGCTTCTTCGTCGTGATGAACCTGCTCACCACGCTGTTCCTCGCGTACTTCGTGACGCGGCTGTGGGGCATCGGCGTCAAGCATCTTGCCGGCTGGGCGGCGTTGGTCACGGCTGCGGGGACCGCGATCGCGGTCACCTACGACTTCTTTCCGCTCCCCTTCGACGACGAACTTCGCACGATCTTCTACACCGCCGCGCTGACGACGTGGGGCGCTCAGGGCTTGGTCTACTACCTCGCCTACCGCGCAATGCACGCCCACAACATTTCCGCCGATGCGAAGCCGGATCAGAAAGTGACTGCACTGTCATGAAGATCGGCAGCGTGGAGTACAGCATCTTTACCGGCTCTGACCAACGATCTCATTTCTTCAGTGGGGTTGTCGGAGTAGGTGATTGAGAGTCTCGGCGGTCGCCTCGATATCAGCGGAGGTGTGCGCTCGGTGCGGCCGACGACGCCGCTCTGGGTTGATCCACCTGCCATCGCCTGGCCGAACACCGAAAGATCCGGCAGCACAACGTATTCTCGGCGGTGCCGCCACCCGTCAGCCGGAATCCGGCGATCACTTCGTCGAAGATGAGCACAACTCCGTGCCGATCGCACATGCCGGCAGACCACCTGCATCGCACCGACAACCTGTCGGACGGCATCCACGATGCGCGGATCACTGTGCCCGAGAAGTATTGGGCCACAAGTCATCAGGTAGTCGACGTAGCGGTCACCGTCCAAGTCCCAGACGTACGCGCCGCGCACCCGCACGAAAAGCGGGTGGGGCGCATGGCGGCGCGAAGACCGGACCCTACTCCCCCGCCGAGACTGCGACGAGCACGCTCGAAGGCAAGACGCGAACTATTGAACGCCACCGCGCGACTCCCTTGCTTGTTCTTCTGCAGGCTTCCGGCGGGCGGACGAGATGTTCATCAGTATTCGATCACTGAACGAATTTCGACGCCACGCTTCATCTCGTCGAACCCCTCGCTGATGTCTTCCAGGTCGATGACCCGAGTGATGAGTGAGTCGAGATCGATGCGTCTGTGCATGTAGTGCTCGACGAGCATGGGAAAATCGGCGTCGGCCTTGCTGAACCATAGTTCGAGCCGATGAGCGAAAGCTCCTGGCCGGACATGACAAACGGATCGATCGTGACCGTCACGCCGTCCGCCACTTGGCCGGCGACCACGGCAGTGCCGCCGCGGGCCAACACGGCGTAGGCGGCCTCGGTGACCGCGCTCACTGACATTCCCCACTGACGCTCATCGAAATTCCCCACCCGTGTGGCTCCGCCGAGAAGGGCGGGCCTCCCTCGAAGCTGCTGGTGTCTGACGCCAGTTGCTCCATCGAAGGAGGCCCGCTTTCTCATGCTCACATGGGAGGATGATGTGGAAGTACATGCCCTACGCATGCGTGGTTGGACGATCTCGGCGATCGCCCGCCACACCGGCTTTGATCGCAAGACGGTCCGCAAGTATCTGGCCGGCGGCGGCACGCCAGGGGTGCGTGCCCGGCCCGATCCTGATCCGTTCGACCCGTTCGTCGACTACGTCACCGCGAGGCTGACCGAGGACCCACACCTGTGGGCCCGCACCCTGTTCGACGAGTTGGAGGACCTGGGGTTCGGGCTGTCGTATCAGAGCCTGACCCGCAACATCCGCGCCCGGGATCTGCGCCCGGTCTGTGAGGCGTGCCGGACCGCCACACAGCGCCCGAACGCGGTGATCCCACACGCTCCCGGCGACGAAACTCAATGGGACTGGCTGGAATTGCCCGATCCGCCGGCATCGTGGGGCTGGGGCAAGACCGCGCACCTGCTGGTCGGCTCACTTTCGCATTCCGGGAAGTGGCGCGGCTATCTGGCGCCGAGCGAGGATCAGCCACACCTGGTCGCCGGTCTGGACCGCGTCACCCGCGGCCTGGGCGGGCTGACCAGGGTGTGGCGCTTCGACCGGATGGCTACGGTGTGTGACCCCGGCTCGGGACGGGTGACCGCGTCGTTCGCCGGGGTGGCCAAGCACTACGGCGTGGCGGTGGCGATCTGCCCGGCACGGCGCGGCAACCGCAAGGGCGTGGTGGAGAAGGTCAATCACACCGCCGCACAACGCTGGTGGCGCACCCTGGCCGACGAAGCCACCCCTGAGCAGGCCCAGGCCAGCGTGGATCGCTTCGCCCGGGTGCGGGGTGACACCCGGCTGCGGGCCACCGCCGACGGCCGGTCCTCGGTCGCCGTGGTCGCCACAACCGAGCCCCTGCAACCGGTGCCGGCACAGGCGTATCCGGTGATCGTGGCCGAAGCCCGCACCGCCTCACGCCAAGCGATGGTGTCCTACCGCGGCAACCGCTACTCAGTGCCTCCGGAACTGGCCGCCGCCAACGTCGTGGTGTCCCATCCGGTCGGGGGCCAGTTCTGCGATATCGCCACCATGAGCGGGATCGTGATCGCCCGCCACCGGATGGCCGCCGACGGGCTCGGGGTGATGGTGCGCGACAGCGGTCATGTCATCGCCCTGGACGCTGCGGCGATGGCCACCGCAGCCACCGGGCGCCCGCACCGCCGCAAAGAACGCATCCCACCCGGACCGGCCGCCAAAGCCGCTGCCGCACACCTACTGCGGCTCAAGAATGCGCCCAGCACTTCTAGTGACTCTCCCACTCCGTCAACTGATTCCACCGTGATCGACCTGTCCGCTTACGAGCGGGCCGCCCAGAACAGGACCATCCAATGACCCCCACTCCACGTACCATCAAGACCACCACCACGGCCGAGGAATCGCCATCGGCGGCGGCGAGCCGTTATCAGCAGCTGCGCTCGCACCTGGCCGAACTCAAACTGACCGCGGCCGCCGAAGCACTCCCCGCGGTGCTCGACCAGGCCACCGCCGAAGGGCTGTCGCTGACCGTCGCGTTGGAGCGACTGCTGGCCGTGGAAGTCGAGGCCTCCACCGCCCGACGGTTGGCGGGCCGGTTGCGGTTCGCCTGCCTGCCCACCCCGGCCACCCTCGATGACTTCGACGTCGACTCCGCCGCCGGGATCGACCGCACGCTCATCGACGAGCTGGGCACCTGCCGCTACCTGGAATCGGCGACCAATATCCTGCTCATCGGACCA
>NZ_JCALDR010000016.1:0-140551 GCF_059812965.1 Mycobacterium sp. NGS29 | reverse complement strand
GCGCCCAGGTTGAGTATTGCGTTGATGCCGCTGTTGAATGCAGCGTTCAAGGCTGGCAATCCGCCGCTCAGCGCGGCGGAAATGTTGCCGATCAACGCGCCGCCGGTTTGTGCAAGCGCAGCCAGCGACGGCAGCGCCCCGGTGAAGTTTGCGGTGAGGTTCGCGGAGATGTTGGCGCCCAGTGTTCCGCTCAAGAACGCCGCAAGCGCAGCGTTGGCCTCGCCGGTAAGTCCCGCGCCGAAGGCCGAGATAGACGCACCAGCGCCGCCCAGCCCCACGCCGAGGTTGGTGATGATCTGACCGGTTTGGGCAAGCCCCGCGCCGAAGCCAGAGGCAAGCGCCCCGCCAGTCTGCAGCGCCAGACCCGCGCCGAGGCTGGGCAGTGCTGCGAAGGCGCGGAAGGCGTTCGCGGCGTTGAGGCCGAGGGACCCGGATCCGCCGAGCGAGAGGCCGAAGCCACCCAACGATGCGTTGAGGGCACCGTTGAGCCCGGCGGCCAGATTGCCGAGACCGATCTCAATATTGGTTGCGAGCTGACCCAGATTGAACAGGGCCGACACGTTCAACGCTTCCGCGGCAGCGTAGGACGTCGCGCCACGGGTCAGTGCATTGACGAACTCCTGGTGATACGCCGCGGCTTGGGCGCTGGCGGCCTGGTAGTCGCTACCAAAGGTGCCGAACAGCCTCGCGATTGCAGCTGACACCTCATCTGCGGCCGCCGGCGCCACCTCAGCCGTCGCTCCCACTGCTGCAGAACTGACGTCGACCAATGTGGAACGAAGCCCGGCCAATTGCTCGGCAGCCGCTTCCACGAATTCAGGCACGATCAATACAGACATGTCCATCTCCCCAGATGACCCAAACAGACATAAACCATGAGCCTCAGACGCCCGAACGCCGCGAAGGCAACACGTGCGCAATAGATCCCCACGCCAGGATGGCGCTAAACCAAATATTTCTGAGAGTTTCCGGCCGGAATCTTAGGGTCTGCGATCACCCCAGCAGTCCTACCTTTGGGCCGAAATCAACTGCGCGAGAGAGCAACTGCTCCTGCGTAGCAGGGCTCCGATGGGGATCGGGTGAGGTCCTCACCGGCGTGTCGAGTTGACTTTAGCGCCAACCGACGAGGAGTCAATGGGCAAGGTGCTATCCCGCGGTGTACGGAATGAATTTGCAATCTAATGAATAACCATGCAACTATCGCCGGATGATCGACGGGATGAAGGTGGCCGTTGCCGGGGCGAGTGGCTATGCGGGTGGTGAGATCCTTCGTCTGCTCCTCGGGCATCCCGCTCTGGCCGACGGTCGGCTTACCATTGGAGCAGTCACCGCGGCATCCAGCGCCGGCAGCACCCTCGGCGAACATCACCCGCACTTGGTCCCACTGGCACACCGGGTAGTCCAACCTACTGATCTCGACATCCTCCGTGGCCACGACGTGGTCTTTCTCGCTCTCCCCCACGGGCATTCGGCCGCCCTTGCCGAACAGCTCGGCCCCGAGACCCTCATCGTCGACTGCGGTGCGGACTTTCGGCTCACCGATGCCGCAGCCTGGGAACGCTTCTACGGCTCCGCGCACGCCGGGAGCTGGCCCTATGGGCTGCCCGAGTTGCCGGGCGCGCGAGAGCAGCTCAAAAAGGCCCGACGCATTGCCGTGCCTGGCTGCTACCCGACGGCGGCACTGCTGGCCCTGCTGCCTGCAATCGCTGACGAACTCGTCGATCCAGCGGTCACCGTGGTGGCTGTCAGCGGGACCTCGGGCGCCGGTCGCGGCGCCAAGACCGAATTGCTCGGCGCAGAGGTGATCGGGTCGGCGCGCGCATACAGCATCGGTGGCGTCCACCGCCATACTCCCGAGATCGCCCAAGGATTAGGTGCAGTCGGCGCCGGTGACGTCACCGTGTCATTCACTCCCGTGTTGATTCCGACGTCGCGCGGCATCCTGGCCACCTGCACGGCACGTACCCGAGCCTCCATCGATCAGTTCCGAACCGCTTACGAGAAGGCCTACGACGCCGAGCCCTTTGTTTACCTGCTGCCGGAGGGTCAATTGCCGCGCACCGGGTCTGTGATCGGTAGCAACGCCGCGCACATCGCGATAGCAGTGGATGAGCGGGCGCAGACATTCGTGGCGATCGCAGCCATCGACAATCTCGTCAAGGGCACCGGCGGCGGCGCGGTGCAGTCGATGAATCTGGCACTGGGATGGCCTGAAACCGAGGGGCTTTCGGTCGTCGGAGTTGCACCGTGACTGAAACTGTCAACGCCACGCGACTGCTGCGGGCCCAAGGGGTCACCGCCCCGGCCGGCTTCCGCGCCGCCGGAATCGCCGCCGGCATCAAGGTGTCCGGTGCTCTGGATCTGGCATTGGTCTTCAATGAGGGGCCCGATTATGCGGCGGCCGGCGTCTTGACCCGCAACAAGGTCAAGGCCGCCCCCGTGCTGTGGACCCAGCAGGTGTTGACCACCGGTCGCCTGCGGGCAGTCATTCTCAATTCCGGTGGCGCTAACGCGTGCACCGGTGCGGGCGGTTTCCAGGACACCCACGCGACGGCCGAAGCGGTGGCTGCCGCATTGTCGGACTGGGGAACCGAGACCGGGGCCATCGAGGTCGCCGTGTGCTCCACCGGGTTGATCGGCGACCGGCTTCCGATGGACAAGGTCCTCGCCGGAGTTCGCGACATCGTTCACGACATGCACGGCGGACTGACCGGAGGCGACGATGCCGCACACGCCATCATGACCACCGACACGTTTCCGAAACAGGTTGCGCTGCACCACAAAGACAACTGGACGGTGGGCGGGATGGCCAAGGGCGCCGGGATGCTGGCACCGTCGCTGGCCACCATGCTCTGCGTGATCACCACCGACGCGGTGGCCCAGACCCCCGCGCTCGAACATGCATTGCGCCGCGCCACCGCCCGCACGTTCGACCGGCTCGACGTCGACGGCAGCTGTTCCACCAACGACACCGTCTTGCTGTTGGCCTCGGGCGCCAGCGAAATCATCCCCTCCCAAGCAGATCTCGATGAGGCGGTGCTGCAGGTCTGTGACGACCTGTGTGCCCAGTTGCAGGCCGACGCCGAGGGCGTCACCAAGCGGGTAAACGTGACGGTGAAAGGCGCCGCCTCAGAGCAGGACGCGCTGGTGGCGGCGCGGGTCATCGCCCGCGACAGTCTGGTGAAAACCGCTCTATTCGGATCCGACCCGAACTGGGGCCGAGTGCTCGCAGCCGTGGGGATGGCACCGGTCGCACTCGAGCCCGAGCTGATCACCGTGTCATTCAACGACTTTGTCGTCTATCGCGACGGGGCAGGGGCGCCGGGCGCCCGCGACGTCGATCTATCGGGTGCCGACATCAACATCGTGGTGGACCTTGCGCTCGGTGACGGTGCGGCCACCATCCGCACCACCGACCTCTCGCACGGGTATGTCGAAGAGAACTCGGCCTACAGCTCATGACCGACGGCACCGACATGTTATCCACCCAGGTCAAGGCGCAGGTATTGGCTGAGGCACTGCCGTGGCTCAAACAGCTGCACGGCAAGATCGTGGTCATCAAGTACGGCGGCCACGCGATGATCGACGAATCGCTGCGCCGGGCATTCGCCGCCGATATGGCGTTTCTGCGTAATTGCGGCGTGCACCCCGTGGTGGTCCACGGTGGCGGGCCGCAGATCACCGCCATGCTGCGGCGGCTGGGCATCGAAGGTGACTTCAAAGGCGGATTCCGCGTCACCACACCGGAAGTGCTCGACGTCGCCCGGATGGTGCTGTTCGGCCAAGTGGGCCGCGAGCTGGTCAACCTCATCAATGCGCACGGGCCGTACGCGGTCGGGATCACCGGCGAGGATGCGCAGTTGTTCACCGCGGTGCGGCGCAGCGTGACTGTCGACGGCATCGACACGGACATCGGCCTGGTCGGCGATGTCGAATTGGTGAATACCGCAGCAGTTTTGGATCTCATTGCGGCACGGCGCATTCCGGTGGTTTCCACGCTGGCACCGGATGCCGAAGGCGTGGTGCACAACATCAACGCCGACACTGCGGCCGCTGCACTGGCCGAAGCCCTGGGTGCCGAGAAGTTGTTGATGCTGACCGATGTCGAAGGTCTCTACACCAGCTGGCCGGACCGCACCTCGTTGGTCAGCGAAATCGACACGGCCACACTGTCTCAACTGCTCCCCAGACTGGAGTCGGGCATGATCCCCAAAGTCGAGGCATGCCTGCGGGCCGTCACCGGTGGAGTACCCAGCGCGCATGTCATCGACGGACGTGTTCAGCATTGTGTACTTGTGGAGTTGTTCACCAACGCCGGGACCGGCACCAAAGTGGTGTCGGCATGACGAAAACAAGGGCGCTTCAACAACGTTGGCAAGCAGTCATGATGAACAACTACGGCACGCCGTCGATGGCATTGGCCAGCGGCGACGGGGCCGTCGTCACCGATGTGGACGGTAAGACCTATATCGACCTACTGGGCGGGATCGCGGTCAATGTTCTCGGACATCGCCATCCCGCCATCATCGACGCTGTCACCCAACAGATGTCGACACTCGGCCACACCTCCAACCTGTACGCCACCGAGCCCGGGATCGCCCTGGCCGAGCAGCTGGTCGAACTGCTCGGCGCCGACGCTCCAGCGCGAGTATTCTTCTGCAACTCCGGAACCGAGGCCAACGAGGTGGCGTTCAAAGTCACCAGACTCACCGGCCGCACGAAAATCGTTGCCGCACAAGAAGCCTTCCACGGCCGGACGATGGGTTCCCTCGCCCTCACCGGACAACCTGCCAAGCAGGCACCGTTCGAGCCGTTGCCGGGCAACGTCACTCACATCCCGTACGGCGACGCTGAGGCCCTCACCGCTGCGGTCGACGACGACACGGCCGCGGTCTTTCTGGAGCCGATCATGGGTGAAAGCGGTGTCGTCGTCCCACCCGAGAGTTACCTGACGGCTGCCCGCGAGGTCACCGCACGCCACGGCGCGCTGCTGGTGCTCGACGAAGTGCAGACCGGAATGGGGCGCACCGGAACGTTTTACGCCCATCAGCACGACGGCATCACTCCTGACGTGGTGACCTTGGCCAAGGGCCTGGGCGGGGGTCTGCCGATCGGGGCGTGTATCGCGATCGGACCCGCCGCCGACTTGTTGACCCCCGGCCTGCACGGCAGCACTTTCGGCGGCAACCCGGTGTGCACCGCGGCGGCGCTGGCTGTGCTCCAGGTTCTCGAGGCCGACGATCTGGTGCGCAGCGCGGACGTCAAAGGCAAGGCACTGCGACACGGTATCGAATCGCTGGGCCACCCGCTGATCGAGCAGGTGCGGGGACGGGGACTGTTGCAGGGCATCGTGCTGAGGGCGCCGCACGCCAAAGACGCCGAAGCGGCGGCCCGGGACGCCGGGTATCTGGTGAACGCGGCCGCTCCCAACGTTATTCGGCTGGCACCGCCGTTGGTCGTCAGCGAGGCTCAGCTCGAGGGCTTCGTCGCCGATCTCACCGGCATCCTCGACACGGCAGGAACACGCAATGCTTAGACACTTCCTGCGCGACGACGACCTCACGCCAGCGGAACAGGCCGAGATCCTGACCCTGGCAGCCGAACTCAAGAAGTCTCCGTTCAGCCGTCGTCCCCTCGAGGGGCCGCGCGGAATCGCGGTGATCTTCGACAAAAACTCCACCCGTACCCGGTTCTCGTTCGAGATGGGCATCACCCAGCTGGGCGGGCACGCCGTCGTCGTGGATGGGCGCAGCACCCAACTGGGCCGTGACGAGACCCTCGAGGACACCGCCAGGGTGTTGTCCCGCTTCGTCGATGGCATCGTGTGGCGGACGTTCGGCCAGGAACGCCTGACCGCCATGGCATCGGCCGCATCGGTGCCCGTCGTCAACGCGCTGTCCGACGAATTTCACCCCTGTCAGGTGCTGGCCGACCTTCAGACCGTCGCCGAGCGCAAGGGGACGTTGAACGGCCTGAAGATGACCTATCTGGGCGACGGCGGCAACAACATGGCTCACTCGCTGATGCTGGGCGGTGTGACCGCCGGCATGCACGTCACCGTTGCTGCGCCCGAGGGTTTTAGCCCCGATCCCGAGGTGGTCGCCGCGGCCGAGCGGCGCGCCCAGCAGACCGGCGCGACAGTCACCGTCACCGCCGACCCGGAGGGCGCGTCCGGCGGCGTCGACGTCCTGGTGACCGACACCTGGACGTCGATGGGGCAGGAGGACGACGGACTGGACCGGGTCGAACCTTTCCGACCGTTCCAGGTCAACCAGCGCCTGCTGAGCATCGCTGACCCGGAAGCCATTGTGCTGCACTGTCTTCCGGCGCACCGCGGTGACGAGATTACCGACGAGGTGATCGACGGGCCGGCCAGCGCGGTGTGGGATGAGGCCGAGAACCGGTTGCACGCCCAGAAGGCGCTGCTGGTGTGGTTGCTGGAGCAGCGCTCATGACCACCGGCGGCACCAAGGCCGCACCCGAGGTCAGCGCCAACCGGGCCGGCCGGCAGGCCCGCATCGTGGCCATCCTGTCCACCCACGAGGTGCGTAGCCAAGGCGAACTGGCGGCCCTGCTGGCCGCCGAAGGTGTCGAGGCCACCCAGGCCACCTTGTCCCGTGACCTCGAGGAGCTGGGTGCAGTGAAGTTGCGCGGCGCGGACGGCGGCGTGGGCGTCTACGTCGTCCCCGAGGACGGCAGCCCGGTGCGCGGCGTCGCCGGCGGTACGTCGCGACTTTCGAGGTTGCTCGGCGAGTTGCTGGTGTCCACCGACGCCAGCGCCAACCTCGCGGTGCTGCGCACTCCACCCGGTGGGGCGCCGTACCTGGCCAGCGCGATCGACCGCGCGGCGTTACCGTACGTGGTCGGCACCATTGCCGGCGACGACACCGTGTTCGTGGCGGCCCGCGAGCCGATGACCGGCACCGAGCTGGCGAACGCATTGGAAGACCTCAAATAAACTGCTGCAGACTCGCGACCCTAAAGGAGAACTGTTCATGTCAGAGCGCGTCATCCTGGCCTACTCCGGCGGCCTGGACACCTCGGTGGCCATCAGCTGGATCGGCAAGGAGACCGGCCGCGAGGTCGTTGCGGTGGCGATCGACCTCGGCCAGGGCGGCGAGGACATGGAAGTCGTGCGGCAGCGGGCACTGGACTGCGGCGCCGTCGAGGCCGTCGTCGTCGACGCCCGCGACGAATTCGCCGAAGGCTACTGCCTGCCGACGATCCTCAACAATGCGCTCTACATGGATCGTTACCCGCTGGTGTCGGCGATCAGCCGACCGCTGATCGTCAAACACCTGGTTGCCGCGGCACGCGAGTACGGCGGCAGCATCGTCTCGCACGGCTGTACCGGCAAAGGCAACGACCAGGTCCGATTCGAAGTCGGATTCGCTTCGCTGGCACCAGATCTCGAGGTGCTGGCGCCGGTCCGCGACTACGCGTGGACGCGGGAGAAAGCCATCGCGTTCGCCGAGGAGAACGGTATCCCGATCAGCGTCACCAAGCGTTCACCGTTCTCCATCGATCAGAACGTGTGGGGCCGCGCGGTGGAAACCGGGTTCCTCGAGCACCTCTGGAACGCGCCCACCAAGGACGTCTACGACTACACCGAAGACCCCACTGTCAACTGGAACACCCCCGACGAGGTCATCGTCGGCTTCGAACAGGGCGTGCCGGTCTCGATCGACGGCACCCGGGTGAGCGTCCTGCAAGCTATCGAGGAGCTCAACCGCCGCGCCGGCGCCCAGGGTGTAGGGCGCCTCGACGTCGTCGAGGACCGGTTGGTGGGCATCAAGAGCCGCGAAATTTACGAGGCGCCCGGTGCGATGGTGCTGATCACCGCACATAGCGAACTCGAGCACGTCACCCTCGAGCGCGAGCTCGGCCGGTTCAAGCGCCAGACCGACCAGCGCTGGGCCGAGTTGGTCTATGACGGCCTGTGGTACTCGCCGTTGAAGATTGCGTTGGAGAGCTTCGTCGCCAAGACCCAGGAGCACGTCACCGGCGAGATCCGCCTGGTGCTGCACGGCGGTCACATCGCGGTCAACGGCCGGCGCAGTCCTGAATCGCTGTACGACTTCAACCTGGCCACCTACGACGAGGGTGACACCTTCGACCAGTCCATGTCCAAGGGCTTCGTCTATGTGCACGGGCTGTCGTCGAAGCTGTCCGCCCGCCGGGACCTACGGTGACGGCAGGCCGGCGAGCAGACACAGAATCGCACCGAACTGCGCGATTGAGTGCGATTCTGTGTCTGCTCGCGGGAGAAAAGTGAGCACCAATGAGGGGTCGCTGTGGGGCGGCCGGTTCGCCGGCGGACCCTCGGACGCGTTGGCCGCGCTGAGCAAGTCCACCCATTTCGACTGGGTGCTGGCCCCTTACGACATCATCGCGTCCCGCGCGCACACCGTGGTGCTGTACGCGGCCGGGCTATTGACCGAGGACCAGCGCGACGGCCTGCTGACCGGCCTGGACAGCCTGGCCGAAGACGTGGCCGACGGCAGTTTCGGGCCCCTGGTCACCGACGAGGACGTGCACGCCGCCCTGGAACGTGGCCTGATCGACCGGGTCGGAGCGGACCTCGGTGGCCGCTTGCGGGCCGGACGCTCCCGCAACGACCAGGTGGCCACCCTGTTCCGGATGTGGTTGCGCGACGCAGTGCGCCGGGTCGCCGACGGGGTGCTGGATGTGGTCGCCGCGCTGGCTGACCAGGCCGGCGCCCACCCGACGGCCATCATGCCGGGCAAGACCCATCTGCAGTCCGCGCAGCCGATCCTGCTGGCACACCATCTGCTTGCGCACGCCCAGCCGTTGCTGCGGGACGTGGACCGGATCCTCGACTTCGACAAGCGTGCGGCGATCTCGCCGTACGGATCAGGTGCGCTGGCCGGCTCGTCGCTGGGTCTGGATCCCGACGCGATCGCTGCGGACCTGGGCTTTTCCGCAGCCGCCGACAACTCGGTGGACGCCACCGCGGCCCGGGATTTCGCGGCGGAGGCCGCGTTCGTCTTCGCGATGATCGGCGTCGACCTGTCCCGCCTCGCCGAAGACATCATCATCTGGAGTTCGACCGAATTCGGTTACGTGACGCTGCACGACTCCTGGTCCACCGGCAGTTCGATCATGCCGCAGAAGAAGAACCCCGATATCGCCGAACTGGCCCGCGGCAAGTCCGGTCGAATGATCGGCAACCTGGCCGGCTTGCTGGCCACCCTGAAGGCCCAACCGCTGGCCTACAACCGTGACCTGCAGGAAGACAAGGAGCCGGTCTTCGACTCGGTCGCGCAGTTGGAGTTGCTGCTGCCCGCGATGGCGGGTCTGGTGGGCAGCCTGACGTTCGACGTCGAACGGATGGCGGCCTTGGCGCCGGCGGGTTACACGCTGGCCACCGATATCGCGGAATGGCTTGTGCGGCAAGGTGTTCCGTTTCGCTCCGCGCATGAGGCGGCGGGTGCGGCGGTACGCACGGCCGAACAGCGTGGCGTCGGGCTGCAGGACCTGACCGACGACGAGCTGGCCGCGATCAGCCCCGAGTTGACCCCGACCGTCCGTGACGTGCTGACCATCGAGGGTTCGGTGTCGTCCCGGGATGCGCGGGGCGGCACCGCCCCGGTTCAAGTGGCCGCGCAACTGGACGCCCTGCGGTCGGCCGCCGACCGGTTGCGCGAGCAGTTGCAGCGCTGAGCCGCGGCCTGCTCCTTTGCCGGTCAGATTGAGGCCGACTAAACTTTGACCTTTGAGCGATTCCGTTGACCGATCCTGGTGAACAAAGCGACCTTGATGTTCGTATCAAAGGGGTGGGACCAATGAGCGTCATCGCAGGTGTTTTCGGCGCGCTGCCCCCGCATCGCTACTCGCAGGACGAACTGACCGAGACCTTCGTCAACATCCCCGACTTCGCGGGATATGAAGATATCGTTCGGCAGCTGCACGCCAGCGCAAAGGTCAACAGCCGCCACCTGGTGTTGCCGCTGGAGAAATACCCTCACCTCAACGATTTCGGCGAGGCCAACGAGCTCTTTCTGGAGAAGGCCGTCGATCTGGGTGTCGAGGCCCTGGTGGGCGCCCTCGAGGAAGCCGGGCTGGCGCCGCAGGATCTCGACGTGCTCATCACCACCACGGTGACCGGCCTGGCAGTACCGTCGCTGGACGCCCGGATCGCGGGGCGACTGGGGTTGCGCCCCGATGTGCGCCGGGTGCCGTTGTTCGGGCTGGGTTGTGTGGCCGGCGCGGCCGGCGTGGCCCGGCTGCACGACTATCTGCGGGGCGCTCCCGACGGCATCGCGGCGCTGGTGTCGGTCGAGTTGTGTTCGCTCACCTTCCCGGGATACAAGCCGTCGGTGGCGGGACTGGTGGGCAGTGCGCTGTTCGCCGACGGCGCTGCCGCGGTGGTGGCGGTCGGAGACCGTCGCGCCGAACAGGTCGGGGCCAATGGTCCAGCCATCCTCGCTTCGCGCAGCCACCTCTACCCGGACTCGCTGCGAACCATGGGTTATGACGTCGGCTCCGCGGGTTTTGAACTGGTGCTGTCGAAGGATCTGGCCGCTGTCGTCGAGCAGTACGTCGGCCAGGATGTTTCTGCGTTCCTCGGCGAACACGGTCTACAGATCACCGACATCGGTGCCTGGGTGACCCACCCGGGTGGGCCCAAGATCATCAACGCGATCACCGAAACGCTCGGGTTGCCGTCGGAGGCACTGGAGCTGACTTGGCGGTCGCTGGGCGAGATCGGCAACCTTTCCTCGGCCTCGGTGCTGCATGTGCTGCGCGACACCATCGCCAAACCACCGCCCAGCGGCAGTCCGGGCCTGATGATCGCGATGGGTCCCGGGTTCTGTTCCGAACTGGTGCTCCTGCGCTGGCACTGAATTGGCGCCCAACCGGCCGGTTTTATGACCAGTACCCAAGACGAGCTCATCGAGGCCCTCCGCCGGTCCCTCAAGGAGAACGAGCGACTCAAGCGGGAGAACCGCGACTACCTGGCTCGGGCCACCGAACCAATTGCGTTGGTGGGCATGGGTTGTCGCTATCCCGGCGGGGTCGATTCAGCCGAGGCGCTGTGGCAGCTGGTGGCCGACGGGCGCGACGTGATCTCAGCGTTTCCGACCGACCGCGGCTGGGATACGACGGGATTGTTCGATTCCGATCCGGACGCTGCCGGCAAGTCCTACACCCGATCCGGCGGTTTCCTGGCCGACGTCGCGGGATTCGACGCCGAGTTCTTCGGGATCGCGCCCAGCGAGGTGCTCGCGATGGACCCGCAGCAGCGGTTGTTGCTGGAGGTGTGCTGGGAAGCGTTGGAGCGAGCGGAGATTGACCCGCTCTCGCTACGGGGTTCGTCGACCGGGGTGTTCGCCGGCGTGTTCCACGGTTCCTACGGTGGTCAGGGCCGGGTGCCCGCAGAGTTGGAGCGTTACGGGTTGCGTGGTTCGACCTTGAGCGTGGCCTCCGGCCGGGTCGCCTACGTGCTGGGGCTGGAAGGTCCGGCGGTGTCGGTGGATACCGCGTGCTCGTCGTCGTTGGTGGCGCTGCATCTGGCGGTGCAGTCGTTGCGCTCGGGGGAGTGTGACCTGGCGCTGGTCGGCGGGGTGACCGTGATGGCTACGCCCGCCATGTTCATCGAATTCAGTCGGCAGCGGGCGCTTTCGCCGGACGGTCGATGCAAGGCGTACGCCGGTGCTGCGGACGGGACGGCGTTCGCCGAGGGCGCCGGCGCCCTGGTCGTGGAGCGGCTCGCGGATGCGCGGCGGTTGGGACACCGGGTGTTGTCGGTGGTGCGGGGCTCGGCGGTCAACCAGGACGGCGCTTCCAACGGTCTGGCCACCCCGAACGGTCCCTCCCAGCAGCGGGTCATTCGGGCGGCATTGGCCAGCGCCCGCCTGTCCCCGGCTGACGTGGATGTTGTCGAAGGCCACGGGACCGGCACCATGCTCGGGGATCCCATTGAGGCACAGGCGATTCTGGCTACTTACGGAAAAGGTCGTGCCGAGCCGCTGTGGCTGGGTTCTATCAAATCGAACATGGGCCACACGTCGGCGGCGGCCGGGGTGGCCGGCGTCATCAAGATGACGATGGCGATGCGGAACGGCGTGCTGCCCAAGACATTGCATGTGGATGTGCCGACGCCGCATGTGGATTGGTCTGCGGGCGCGGTGTCACTGTTGACCGAGGCGCGGGCATGGCCCGAGTCCGGGCGGCCACGCCGGTCCGCGGTGTCGTCGTTCGGGATCAGCGGGACCAACGCCCACGTGATCCTGGAATCAGTTCCTGACACGAACCGAGACGTGGAAAGCTCTGTGCCATCTCGTGGTTCGGCTCCATGGCTGCTGTCGGCGCGCTCCGCTCAGGCCTTACGCAACCAGGCGGCACGATTGCTGGCCTGGGTGGGCGGCGACGACGATGTGAGTGCGCCCGACGTGGGTTGGTCGTTGGTCACCACGCGATCGCTGTTCGAGCACCGGGCGGTCGTGGTCGGTGCCGACCGTAGGCAGCTGATGGACGGGCTGGCCGGGTTGGCTGCCGGTGACCCCGGTTCCGGCGTGGTGGTCGGCCAGGCCCGCCCGGTGGGCAAGACGGTGTTCGTGTTTCCCGGCCAGGGGTCGCAGTGGGCCGGCATGGGTGCCGAATTGCTCGACAGCTCGGCGGTTTTCGCCGCACAGCTACAGCGGTGTGAGCAGGCGCTGCGAAAGCATGTCGAGTGGTCCCTGCTCGACGTGATCCGGGCCGCGCCCGGGGCGCCCGGGTTGGATCGGGTGGATGTGGTGCAGCCCGCACTGTGGGCGGTGATGGTGTCGCTGGCCGAACTGTGGCGTTCGCTGGGGGTGAAACCCGACGCGGTGATCGGACATTCGCAGGGCGAGATCGCCGCGGCCTGTGTGGCGGGGGCGCTTTCGCTGCCGGATGCGGCGCTGGTGGTGGCGCTGCGCAGTCGTTTGCTGGTGCGGCTGGCCGGGTCCGGTGCCATGGCATCGGTCGCCGTCGGGCCGGCTGAAGCTGAGCGGCTGGTGGCTCGGTGGGCCGGGCGGATGAGTATTGCCGCGGTGAACGGAGTTTCGGTGGTGGTCGTGTCCGGCGAGGTGGCCTGCATCGAGGAACTGCTTCGCCAGTGCGATGCCGCCGGCATTCGGGCCCGGCGAATCGACGTCGACTACGCCTCGCACTCTGCCCAGGTCGAGGCGATCCGCGCCGATCTCACTGCGGGACTCAGATCAATCCAGCCCCGGTCCAGTCCGGTGGCTTTCTTCTCCACGGCGACCGGCGAACTTTCCGACACCGCCGGGTTGGACGCCGATTACTGGTATCGAAGTATCAGGCAGCCAGTGCAATTCGAGCGTGCCGTGAGCGCCGCAGCCGATGCCGGCTACCAGGTGTTCATCGAATGCAGCCCGCACCCGGCACTTCTCGGCGCCGTCGAGGACACGGTGCAGGCGCACCATCCGGTGGTGGTCCCGACGTTGGGTCGCGACGATGGTGGGCTGCTTCGGTTCTGGCTGTCGGCCGCCCAAGCCCACGTGTCGGGTGTGGCGGTGGATTGGCGGCAGGCGTTCGCGGGAGCCCGTCCGGTGGCATTGCCGACATATGGGTTTGCGCGACGACGGTTCTGGCTGGCTGAGTCCGCTACCCGGGATGTGCGTCGCGACGGTTTGCTCGGCGCCGGGCACGGGCTGCTTGGTGCGGTGGTGGAAAGGCCCGATTCCGCCGGCGTGGCGCTGACCGGCCTGTTGTCGTTGACTGCACAACCGTGGTTGGCCGACCACGCGGTCAGCGGCTCGGCACTGTTTCCCGGCGCGGGTCTCGTCGAATTCGCCATCCGCGCCGGGGATCAGGTCGGGTGTCCGGTCGTCGAAGAGCTCACGCTGACGGCGCCGTTGTGGTTGCGCGGCGACACCCGGATCCAAGTGGTGCTCGGTCCGCCGGACCATTCGGGCCGCTGCTCGATCGCGATCTATTCGTCCGCCCAGTCGGATTCGGGGTGGACGTTGCACGCCGAGGGCATCCTGAGCGCCGGTGTGCCGGTGCCGCAAGCAGGCATGGCGGTGTGGCCGCCCGCGGCCGCGCAGCCGATTGATCTGGGTGACGCCTACCAGCGGTTGGCTGCCCGGGGATACGACTATGGTCCGGCGTTTCGCGGCTTGCGGGCGGTGTGGCGCTCCGGTGACGATCTCTACGCTGAAGTCGCGCTCGCCGACGATGCCGGGCTGACCGCGACGGGTTTCGGTATCCATCCGGCACTCCTGGATGCGACGCTGCATGCCCTCGGACTCATCGACGCGCACGCCGGCACGGTGGTGCCGTTCGTCTGGCAAGGGGTGGCGTTGCACGCCGCGGGGGCCACGGCGCTGCGGGTCCGGATCAGCCGCACCGAGACCGACTCGGTCTCGCTGGAGCTGGCCGATCAGGCCGGGCTTGCCGTCATGACCGTCGAAAATCTGGTCTTCCGCCCGCTGTCGGCACACCCGTCGCCGGCGACCGGTGATGCCGGGTTGTTCCAGGTCGAGTGGTCGCCGGTCGCCGCCGCTGGGTGCGATACGCCGGTGACGTTGTGGCAGCTGCCATCCGGAGCTGCTGGGCTGCCGGAGGCGGTGTATGCGGCCACGCACGCCGCACTGGCGGCGGTGCAGGCGTGGTTGGCCGGTGACCAACCCGGGGTGCTCGTCGTGCTCACCGACGGGGCGGTGGCGTTGGACGACGAGGACGTCTCGGATCTGGCCGGCGCTGCGGTGTGGGGCTTGGTCCGTTCCGGGCAGGCCGAACATCCCGGCCGGCTGCTGCTGGTGGACTCGGACGGAACGGTCGATGTGCGCAAGGTGATCGGTTGCGGCGAAACGCAATTGGTGATCCGCCGCGGAGCCGCCCACCGCGCGCGGCTGAGGCCGGCCGGTCCACCGTCGACTCTGGTGTTGCCGGAGGCCTCCTGGCGCCTGGTCACCGGTGCGGCGGGGACGATCGAGGATGTACGGGTTGCGCAGTGTGCGCCGGCACCGCTCGGTGCCGGGCAGGTGCGTGTCGCGGTGCATGCCGTAGGAGTGAACTTCCGGGATGTTCTGGTGGCCCTGGGCATGTATCCCGGCGGTGGCGAGCTGGGTGTGGAGGGTGCCGGAACAGTCACCGAGGTGGGTGCGGGAGTTTCCGATCTCGCTGTCGGTGAGGCGGTGACGGGCCTGTTGGGCGTGGTGGGTCCCGAAGCGGTGGTCGATCGTCGGCTGGTGACGCCGGTTCCGGACGGCTGGTCCATGGCGACCGCGGCCGGTGTTCCGGTGGTGTTTTTGACTGCGTGGTACGGATTGTCGGTGTTGGGCTCGGCTCAGGCCGGTGAGCGGGTGCTGGTGCACGCGGCCACCGGTGGGGTCGGTATGGCCGCGGTGCAGTTGGCGCGGTGGTGGGGGCTGGAGGTGTTCGCGACCGCCAGCCGCGGCAAGTGGGACACGTTGCGCGCGATGGGTTTTGACGACGATCATATCGGCGACTCCCGGACCCTGGAGTTCGAGACACATTTCCGGAAGGCCACCGCCGGTGCCGGCGTCGATCTGGTGCTCAACTCGCTGGCCGGGGAGTTCGTCGACGCCTCGTTGCGGCTGTTGAACGAGGGCGGGCGTTTCGTGGAGATGGGCAAAACCGATGTTCGCGATGCGCAGGCACTGGCCCACCGTGGGGTTCGCTACCGGGCGTTCGACTTGATCGAGGCGGGACCGGACCGCACCGCGCACATGTTGAGCGAACTGATGGTGCTGTTCGACGCCGGAGCCTTGACACCGTTGCCGGTCAAGGTCTTTGACGTGCGGTCGGCGCGGCAGGCGTACCGCTATGTGAGCCGGGCCCGGCACACCGGCAAGGTGGTGCTGACCACGACCAGCGCGACCGCCGACGCGGTAGCCAACGGCACCGTGCTGATCACCGGTGGTACCGGGATGGCCGGCGCCGCGCTGGCGCGGCATGTGGTGTCCCGCTACCGGGTGCCGCACGTGCTGCTCACGAGCCGTTCCGGACTGGAGGCGCACGGTGTTCCGGAGTTGGTGCGCCAGCTGCAGGACGCCGGCGCCCAGGTGTCGGTGGCGGCCGTTGACGTGGCGGACCGTGACAGTGTTGCCGCCTTGCTGGGCGAGGTACCCGAGAAGTTTCCGCTCACGGCCGTGATTCACGCCGCCGGAGTTCTCGACGACGGGTTGATCGCCGCGTTGACGCCGGACCGGCTGGACGCGGTACTGCGCGCCAAGGTCGACGGGGCATGGAACCTGCACGAACTGACCCGCGATCACGACCTGGCTGTCTTTGCGGTGTTCTCCTCGATGGCCGGTATCCTGGGCACCCCGGGGCAGGCCAATTACGCGGCGGCAAACAGCTTCCTGGACGGATTGATCGCACACCGGCGCGCGCAGGGACTGCCGGGTCTGTCCCTCGCGTGGGGGCTCTGGGAGCAGCCCAGCGCCATGACGCGACATCTGGGGGACCGCGACAGGACCCGGATGAGCCGGGCAGGTTTGGCCGCGCTGTCCACCGAGCAGGCGCTCGCGTTGTTCGACATGGCGGTCGCCAGGACTCTCGGTGCCGCCGGCACCCTGGTCGCCACCCGCCTGGATGCCGCCGCACTCGGCGACGAGGCTCCGGTATTGCTGCGCGATCTGGCCCGCCGCCCCACCCGACGTGTCGTCGATGACACCGAAATCAGCTCAGCGTCAACGGGTCTGGCTACCCGTCTGCGTGGCCTCGACGCCGATCAGCGTCATCGCGAACTCGTCGATGTGGTCTGTAGCAACGCCGCCACCGTGTTGGGCCGTTCGAGTATCGCCGACATCAGCGCCCAGCGCGCATTCCAGGACCTGGGGTTCGACTCGCTCACCGCCGTGGAACTGCGCAATCGACTGAAAAAGGCTACCGGCCTTGCACTTTCGCCCACATTGATCTTCGACTATCCCAGCCCCAGTGCGCTGGCCGAGCACCTCGACCTGCGGTTGACGACCCCCGCCGAGCACGCTCAGCCGATGAGCCGCTTCAACGACATCACCCGGGAATTGGACGCCTTGGTCAATCAAGCGGACTGGACGCCGACCGAGAGGGCGCAGCTGTCACACCGACTGCACGCGATCCTGGCCGACCTGACCACCGATGACGACCTGGCCGCGGCCAGCGAGGACGAACTGTTCGCCATCCTGGACGAAGAGCTGGGCTCCTAGGCGATGGACCCAGGGATGCAGGACACCTCCAAGCACGTGGACTACCTCAAGCGGCTCACCGCCGATCTGCGACGTACCCGGCGCCGGCTGTCCGAACTGGAGGGCAAGCTGTCCGAACCGGTCGCTGTGGTGGGCATGGCGTGCCGGTATCCGGGCGGCGTGGATTCGCCGGAAGCGTTGTGGGACATGCTGATCGCCGGGCGCGACGGCGTCTCGGACTTCCCCGGGGATCGGGGCTGGAACATCGACGACCGCTACGATCCGGATCCGGACAAGCCCGGCAAGACCTACACCCGCCGGGGCAGCTTCCTGCACGATGCCGGTGACTTCGACGCCGGTTTCTTCGGCATCGGACCCAACGAAGCGCTGGCCATGGACCCTCAGCAGCGACTGATGTTGGAGGTGTCCTGGGAAGCGTTGGAACGCAGCGGAATCGACCCGGCCACGTTGCGCGGCACGTCGACCGGAGTGTTCGCCGGGGTGATCCACGCCGGGTACGGCGGCGAGGTCAAGGGCGAGTTGGAAGGCTACGGCCTGACCGGTTCGACGTTGAGCGTGACATCGGGGCGGGTGGCGTACGTACTGGGCCTCGAGGGTCCCGCGGTCTCAGTGGACACGGCGTGTTCCTCGTCGCTGGTGGCGCTGCACCTGGCGGTGCAGTCGTTGCGCGCGGGGGAGTGTGATCTGGCGCTGGTGGGCGGGGTGACGGTGATGGCCACCCCGGCGGCTTTCGTCGAGTTCAGCCGGCAGCGGGCGCTTGCCGCCGACGGCCGGTGCAAGGCTTACGCGGGTGCGGCGGACGGCACGTCGTGGTCCGAAGGTGCCGGGGTGCTCGTGGTCGAGCGGTTGGCCGACGCGCAGAAGTCGGGGCACCGGGTACTGGCGGTGGTGCGCGGCTCGGCGGTCAATCAGGACGGCGCCTCCAACGGGTTGACGGCGCCGAACGGTCCCGCGCAACAACGCGTCATTCGCGCGGCGCTGGCCGGCGCCGGTCTGACGGCAGCCGAGGTGGACATTGTCGAGGGGCACGGGACCGGCACCACGTTGGGTGATCCGATTGAGGCGCAGGCGATTCTGGCGGCCTACGGCCAGGACCGCAGCGAGCCGCTGTGGCTTGGTTCGATCAAGTCCAACATCGGTCACACCTCGGCTGCGGCGGGGGTGGCCGGGCTGATCAAAATGATGTTGGCCATTCAGCACCGGGTGATGCCCAAGACGTTGCACGTGGATGTGCCGACGCCGCATGTGGATTGGTCGGCGGGTGCGGTGTCGCTGCTCACCGACGCGCGGCCGTGGCCGGACCCGGGTCGCCCGCGGCGGGCCGGGGTCTCGTCGTTCGGTATCAGCGGTACCAACGCGCACGTGATTCTCGAAGAGGTGAACACACCCGAAAACGTTGCGGCACCGCCGTTCAGCGGGGTACTGCCGTGGGTGTTGTCGGCCCGCTCGGCAGCGGCACTGGCGAACCAGGCGCGCCGGTTGCTGGCGCATGTCAGTGCTGACCACAGTGCGCTGGATGTCGGTTGGTCGTTGGTCAGTACGCGATCGCTGTTCGAGCATCGTGCCGTGGTGGTGGGCGCGGACCGGGCTCAATTGCTGACCGGCCTGGAACGGGTTGCCGCGGCGGAGCCGGCACCGGGCGTGCTGATGGGCCGCGCGCACGCGGTGGGCCAGACGGCGTTCGTGTTTCCCGGTCAGGGCGCCCAATACCTGGGGATGGGACGCGGCCTCTATCAACGGTTCCCGTTGTACGCCAGAGTGTTCGACGACGTCGCCGCAGCGTTGGATGATCATGTGCGGGTGCCGCTGCGCCAGGTGGTCTGGGGTACCGATGAGGCGCTGCTGGAAAGCACCGAGTTTGCGCAGCCGGCCTTGTTCGCCGTCGAAGTGGCCCTGGCCGCCCTGCTGCAATCCTGGGGCGTCCTGCCCGACCTGGTGCTGGGTCATTCGGTGGGCGAGCTGGCTGCCGCGTACGTGGCGGGGGTGCTGTCGCTCGGGGACGCAGCGCGTCTGGTCGCGGTCCGTGGCCGATTGATGGCCGGCCTGCCCGCCGGCGGGGTGATGGTGGCAGTGACGGTCAGCGAGGCCGAAGCGGCGGAGCAACTCGGCGACGAGGTCAGCATCGCCGCCGTCAATGCCCCGGAATCGGTGGTGCTTTCGGGTGGGCAGGCGGCAGTCGGTGCGGCGGTGGGTCGATTGACGGGCCGCGCGCGCCCGTTGGCCGTGTCGCATGCATTCCACTCGGCACTGATGGAGCCGATGATTCCGGAGTTCTCGGCATCGCTGGCCGACGTGGCTGCCGGTGAGCCGCGAATCAGGCTGATATCCAACGTGACCGGCCGGCTCGCCGCTACCGGGTACGGCACGGCGGCCTATTGGGCCGAGCACGTGCGCAAACCCGTCCGGTTCGCCGACAGCGTGCGGCTGGCGCAGACGCTGGGCGCCGGGGTGTTCGTCGAGGTCGGTCCCAGCGGGGGATTGGCCGGACTGGTCGAACAGTGCCTCGACAATCCGGCCTTGCCGGCTGTGACGCTGGCCAAGAACCGGCCGGAGATCGACTCGTTGTTCACCGCACTGGGACAACTGTTCACCGCGGGTGCCGGCGTGGATTGGCGGGAAACGTTCACCGGTCTAGGGGCGCGCAGCACGCCGTTGCCTACCTACGGCTTTGACCGACGCCACTTTTGGTTGACCGACCTGGGAACCGGGCCCGCCCAGTTGGGTGCCGCCGGGCTGGACGGACTGGGTCATCCGCTGCTGGGCGCGGCGGTGGCGCGACCGGATGTCGGCGGGGTGGTGCTGACGGGTTGGCTGTCACCAGCTGTGCAGGGGTGGCTGGCCGACCATGTCGTCAGTGGCGTGCCGCTGTTCCCGGGCGCCGGCTTCGTGGAACTTGTCCTGCGGGCCGGAGAGCAGGCCGGCGCCCCGGTGGTGGAGGAGTTGACGCTGCTGTCGCCGTTGGGGTTGCCGGCCCCCGGCGGGGTGCGGATCCAAGTGGTGGTCGGACCCGCCGACGATGCGCGGCGGCCGAGCGTATGGGTGTATTCCGCTGCGCCCGAATCTGATTCGTGGATCCTGCATGCCGAGGGGGTGCTGGGTCCGGGTGGTATCCGCGGGGGTGCTGACCTGTCGGCGTGGCCGCCGGTCGGTGCCGCGGCGGTGGACGTGTCCGGGGTGTACGAGCAGTTGGCCGTTCGCGGCTACGCCTACGGCCCGGCGTTCCAGGGTCTGCGCCGGGTATGGCGGCGCGGACGCGAGATCTTCGCCGAGGTCGTCGCCCCCAGAGGCCTGAGTGTGGGCGGTTTCGGACTCCACCCGGCCCTGCTGGACGCCGCGCTGCAGGCCTGGGGAGTGGTCGAGGGCGGCGAGCGGTTGGCGTTGCCGTTCTCCTGGCAGAATGTGTCGCTGCACGCCGCGGGTGCATCGAGGTTGCGGGTCCGCGTCGCGCCGACCGGGGCCGGGTCGGTGTCGGTGGAACTGGCCGACTCCGGGGGGTTGCCGGTGTTGTCGGTGCGGGAGTTGGTGGTCCGCCCGGTGTCTGCCGACGCGTTGTCCGCGGCGATCTCGTCGGGTCTGGCTCCGGGCACCGGCCTGCTGGACCTCAGGTGGTCACCCGTGCAGAGCGACGCCGTCGAGTTCCGCGGCGATGTGATGGTGTGGCAGTCCGAGCCCGGCGCGGTGTCGGTGGCCACGCATCGGGCGCTGGAAGCGGTGCAGGCGCACTTGCGCGCGGGATCCGGTCTTCTCGTCGTGTCGACCCGCGGTGCGGTGGGGTTGCCGAATGAGGCCGTGACCGACCTGGCGGGTGCGGCGGTATGGGGCCTGGTGCGTGCTGCGCAGGCCGAGCATCCGAGCCGCGTGGTGCTGGTGGATTCCGATGACTCGATACCCGTGCAAGACGTGGTGCGGTACGGGGAGCCGCAACTGGTGGTGCGGTCGGGCGTGGTGTACGGCGCGCGGCTGGCCCGGGTCGAGTCGTCGGGCAACGTGCAGTTGCCGGATGGGTTGTGGCAGTTGAGTGTTGGTGACGGCGGCACGCTGGATGACGTTGTCGCGCGCCGCAGCGCGCCGCTGGAGCTGGGTCCCGGTCAGGTGCGTGTCGCGGTGGGTGCGGTGGGGGTGAACTTCCGGGATGTGTTGGTGGCGTTGGGCATGTATCCGGGCGGCGGGCAGCTGGGTGCCGAAGGCGCCGGGGTCGTCGTCGAGGTTGGGCCTGGGGTGACCGACGTATCCGAAGGCGACGCGGTGCTGGGTCTGCTGGGCGTGGTGGCGCCCGAAGCGGTGGTTGACCGGCGCTTGGTGGCAGCCGTTCCGGCCGGCTGGTCGTTGGACACGGCCGCCGGTGTACCGGTGGTGTTCCTGACCGCGCTGTACGGCTTGTCGGTGCTTGCCGGACTCAAAGCCGGCGAACGGGTCCTGGTGCACGCCGCCACCGGTGGGGTGGGGATGGCAGCGGTGCAGTTGGCCCGGCACTGGGGTTGTGACGTGTTCGCCACCGCCAGCCGGGGCAAGTGGGAGACGTTGCGGGCCATGGGGTTCGACAACGACCACATCGGCGATTCCCGCAGCCTGGAGTTCGAGACACAATTCCTGAAAGCCACCGACGGCGCCGGGGTCGACGTGGTGCTCAACTCCCTGGCCGGTGACTTCACCGACGCCTCGTTGCGGTTGCTGGCCCCGGGCGGGCGGTTCATCGAGATGGGTAAGACCGACCTGCGCTCCCCGGAAGCAGTCGCCGAACACTACGGGGCGGTCAGCTACCGGTCGTTCGACCTGATGGAGGCCGGTCCGGATCGCATCGCGGAAATGCTGGCCGAGGTGTTGGCAATGCTGCAGGCGGGAGCGGTGAAACCGCTGCCCGTGAGAGCTTTCGACGTTCGCTGTGCTCGGCAGGCGTACCGATTCGTCAGTCAGGCCCGCCATATCGGCAAGGTGGTGCTGACCATTCCGTCCAGACCCGACGGACCGGCCGAAGCGCAGTCGCCCCTGGCGGGGGGCACCGTGCTCATCACCGGCGGCACCGGGATGGCCGGCGCAGCGGTGGCTCGTCATCTGGTCGACCGGTACGGCGTCGCCAACCTGGTGTTGGTGAGTCGCTCCGGCGCGGCGGCCGACGGTGTCAGTGATCTGGTCAGCGAACTTCAGCGGGCCGGCACGCGGGTGGCGGCCGCCGAGTGCGATGTGACCGACCGGGCCGCACTGGCCGGTCTGCTGGCGCGGATTCCCGCCGAGTTTCCACTCAAAGGGGTCTTCCATGCCGCCGGCGTGCTCGACGACACCGTGATCACGTCACTGAGTGCGGACCGGCTGGACGCGGTGTTGCGGGTCAAGGTAGACGGCGCCCGGAATCTGCACGAGCTGACCCGCGACGCGAACATTGCTGCGTTCGTGATGTTTTCATCGCTGGCGGGAATCGCGGGCAGTCCGGGTCAGGGCAACTATGCAGCCGCGAACGCTTACCTGGACGCGCTGGCCGGTTACCGGCGCCACCAGGGTCTGCCCGGCCTGTCCATCGCGTGGGGGCTCTGGGAACAGGCCAGCGCGATGACCCGGCACCTCGGTGATCGAGACCTGGCCCGGATGCGGCAGGCTGGATTGTCGCCGCTGCCCACCGAACAGGCGCTGGCGCTGCTGGATGCGGCGCTGCTCACCGATCGGGCACTGGTGATCGCTGCCCGGGTGGACACCGCCGCACTGGTAGGTGTGGCCGAACTGCCGCCTCTCTGGCAGGATTTGGTCACCCGCCGTGCCCGGCGCGTTGTCGATGCGGCCGATACCGCCGCAGCCGCAACGGGTTTGCTCGCCCGCCTCCACGACCTGGCACCAGAGCAACGGCAGCGCGAGCTCACCGATTTCATATCGAGCAATGCCGCAACGGTGTTGGGTCATTCCAGCACAGTTGACATCGATGCCCACAAGGCGTTCCAGGAACTCGGCTTCGACTCCCTGACCGCCGTCGAATTGCGCAACCGCCTCAAAACCGCCACCGGGTTGACGCTGTCGCCCACCCTGATCTTCGACTACCCGACGCCGGCCGCGCTGGCTGAACATCTCGCCGGTGAATTGGTTGGCAGCGCGCCACTTGTCGCAGCGAAGCCCGACCTGATGGGCCGTTTCGACGACGTCACCCGCGAACTCGATGCCCTGATCCACCGGCCCGAGTGGACTGAGGCGGAAAAGACCCACGTCACCAGCCGCTTGCATGCGATGATCGCTGAGCTGACCGCAGCACCGGCAGCCGAGCCGAAGCCCGGCCGGGATAACGACATCGCCAGGGACGGCGAGTTGTTCGCCATCTTCGACGATGACTTCGGCCTCTGATGGCGCCAACCGCGATCGCCGTCATCGGGCTGGCATGCCGATTCCCCGCCGCGGCCGGCCCGAGTGAATTCTGGCGGTTGGTCAGTACCGGGCAGGAGGTGTGCCGCCCGCTCGATGCCGTGGCCGATTTCGACGCGGCATTTTTCAACATTTCGCCCCGCGAAGCGGCTGCAATGGATCCGCGCCAGCGACTGGCCCTGGAACTGAGCTGGGAACTGTTCGAGGATGCGTTCCTGGTGCCGGAACACCTGCGGGGCGGCCCGATCGCGGTTTATCTCGGCGCGATGAACGACGACTACGCATTGCTGACGCTGCGCGCCGACGCTGTCGACCACCACACGTTCGCCGGCATCAGCCGGGGGATGATCGCCAACCGGCTCTCGTACTTCTACGGGTGGTGCGGCCCCAGCCTGACGGTCGACTGCGGTCAGTCGTCGTCGTTGGTGGCGGTGCATCTGGCTTGTGAAAATCTACGTGCCGGCGCGGTCCCGATGGCGGTCGCCGGCGGCGTCCATCTGAACACGGCAGGCGAAATCGCAAGACTGGAAACCGAATTCGGTGCTGTCTCGCCATCCGGCCACACCTACGCATTCGACGAACGGGCGGACGGTTACGTGCGTGGCGAAGGTGGTGCACTGGTGTTGCTGAAGCCGTTGCCGGCCGCGCTCGCGGACGGAAACCGCATCCACGCGATCATAGCGGGGAGCGCGGTCGGTAACGCGGGCCGCGACACCTCCGGACTGACCGTGCCTTCGGCCGCTGCACAAGCCGAGGTGATGCGTCGCGCCCTGGCCGGCGCGGGCCTGCGGCCCGACCATCTCGACTACGTCGAAGCCCACGGCACCGGCACCGCGGTCGGGGATCCCGTGGAGGCTCGAGCCCTTGGTGAGGTGTTCGGTGCGCGCCGGAACCATCCGCTGCCCATCGGCTCGGTCAAGACCAACATCGGCCACACCGGTGCGGCGGCCGGCGTAGCAGGTCTGGTCAAGACGATCATCGCAGTCGAAACGGCTTGTCTCCCAGCAAGTCTCAACTTCAAGAGCGCCGGCACCGATCTGCACCGGCTGGGTCTTCAGGTCAATACCGCGCTGACCCCCTGGCCGCAGGGTGAGTGCCGGCGGGCCGGCGTGTCATCCTTCGGAATGGGCGGCACCAACGCGCACGTCATTGTCGAGCAGGCCCCCACCGTGCCGGACCCCGCTGCCCAGCGGGGCGGGCGGGTGACCGTTCCCTGGGTGCTGTCTGCGCGGTCGGCGCAGTCATTGGCAGGTCAGGCCGCCCGATTGGGCGGACTTGCCGACGCGGCCGACATCGTCGACGTGGGTTGGTCGTTGGTGGCGACGCGATCGGTGTTCGAACATCGGGCAGTGCTGGTGGGCGATGACCGTGCCCAGTTGGCGGCCGGGCTGGCGGGTTTGGTCGCCGGCGGGCCGGGCGGCGGCGCGGTGACCGGCCACGCGCGTTCACTGGGCGGCGTCGTATTCGTGTTTCCGGGGCAGGGAGCGCAGTACCCGGGCATGGGCCGCGAACTGTACCAACGATTTCCGGCGTTTGCCGCGGCCTTCGACCGTGCCGTCGACGCATTGGAACCGCACTTGAGTTTGCCGCTGCGGCAGGTGCTTTGGGGTGACGATGCGCATCTAACGGACGGTACCGAGTTTGCTCAGCCGGGACTGTTCGCGGTTCAGCTGGCGCTGACCGCGCTCCTGCGCAGTTGGGGCATCACAGCCGATGCCGTGCTGGGCCACTCGGTGGGGGAACTCGCCGCGGCCTGCGAGGCCGGGGTGCTGTCGTTGCCGGATGCGGCGCGGGTGGTGGCGGCCCGGGGCCGGTTGATGGCGGGGCTTCCGACCGGCGGGGTGATGGTCGCGGTTGCCGCCGGCGAGGGGGAGGTGCTGCCCTTGTTGGGCGCGCAGGTCAGCCTGGCGGCGGTGAACGCACCGGATTCGGTGGTGCTGTCCGGGTCCGAGGCCGCCGTGGGTGCGGCGGTGGAGCGGTTGACCGGTGCAGGGCGACGGGTGCGCCGCTTGGCGGTGTCGCATGCGTTCCATTCGGCCCTGATGGAACCGATGATCGAGGACTTCGCGCAGGTGCTCACCGGCCTGTCGGCGCATCCGCCGCGAATTCAGTTGGTGTCGAACGTAACCGGTCAGTTGGCTGACACCGGATACGGGTCGGCGTCGTATTGGGTCGAGCACGTACGTAAACCGGTTCGGTTCGCCGACGGGATGCAGACGGCGGTGGCTCTGGGTGCCGAGGTGTTCATCGAGGTCGGTCCGGGCGCCGGTTTGGCCGCGGACCACGACGTTTCGGCAGCGACGTTGATCCGGGGCCATTCCGAGGTGCTCACGTTGCTCACCGGGGTGGGCCGGCTGTTCGCCGCAGGGTTGCCGGTGGACTGGGTTCGTGTCTTCGACGGGCTCGGCGCGCGGCCGGTGGACCTACCCACCTACGCGTTCGCGCGGCAACGGCACTGGCTCGGTGGCAACGTAGCGCTCGACGTGGCCGCGCCGGTCGCCGCACAGTTGTCGACCGAGGATCCCGCCGAGCAGCGTCGCCTCCTGGTCGACGTGGTGTGCCTGCACGCCGCCGTCGTGCTGGGTCTGCACGACCGGCACGCCATCGATCCGCAACGCGCTTTCCAGGACCTGGGGTTCACCTCGATGAGCGGTGTCGAACTGCGCAATCGCCTCAAAACAGAGGCGAGCTTGGCGGGATTGCCGCTATCGCGGACCCTCATTTTCGACTATCCGTCCCCAGTTGCCCTTGCTGACTACCTCCTGCATGAACTCGGAAACCAGGAGAAACAATCCGATGACGAAAAGATCTGGTCGCTGCTACGAAATATTCCAATCTCGGAATTACGTCGAACCGGGTTGCTTGACAAACTCCTACTTCTCTCCGGTAATCCTCAAATAACCAGTTCAGACCTGATGGCTGCCGAAACAGACATCGACTCGTTGAGTCCGGACGCATTAATCGAGATGACCCGGTCCATTTCTGACGCAGGTCATTGATAATCCCGGTGAGATAATGCGGGACGGCTGTAATCCGGCGATCAAATAATACAGGTGTCGAATACCGCAATACTTTGCGGAGTCGTGGTAGGGCCCACTAAACTGGGCATTTCGGGACGCTACGGGGGCGGGCTACCCGGCAATCGATTGACTGAGACTGATTGAGGCAGGTGCATGAGCGTCATCGCAGGCGTGTACGGCGCATTACCGCCACACCGATACACCCAGGCTGAGACCACCGATTTGTTCGTCGAGTTCCCCGGTCTCAAGGAGCACGAGGAGATCGTCCGGCGTCTGCACACGGCGGCCAAGGTCAACGGCCGGCATTTCGTGCTGCCGCTCGACCAGTACCCGGCACTGACCGACTTCGGTGACGCCAACGAGATCTTCATCGAAAAGGCAGTGGATCTCGGTATCGAGGCGCTGATGGGCGCGCTCGACGAGGCCGGGTTACAGCCGCAGGACATCGACCTGATCATCACCACCACGGTGACCGGGGTTGCTGTCCCGTCGCTGGATGCCCGCATCGCCGGGCGGCTGGGTCTGCGTCCTGACGTGCGTCGGATGCCGCTGTTCGGCCTGGGTTGTGTGGCCGGGGCAGCAGGGGTGGGCCGGCTGCACGACTATCTGCGGGGCGCGCCCGACGACGTGGCCGTGCTGATTTCGGTCGAATTGTGTTCGCTCACTTACCCTGCCATCAAGCCGACGGTATCCGGCCTGGTCGGGACGGCGCTGTTCGGCGACGGGGCGGCCGCCGTCGTTGCCGTAGGCGACCGACGCGCCGAACAGCTGAACCCCGCCGGCCCCGACATCGTCGACTCCCGCAGCCGGATGTACCCGGAGTCGCTGCACATCATGGGCTGGGACGTGAGTTCGGCTGGCCTGCAGCTGCGGTTGTCGCCGGATCTGACCGACCTGATCGAGCAGTACCTGGCCGCAGATGTCGACGGTTTCCTCACCGATCACGACCTGACCAAGAACGACATCGGTGCCTGGGTCAGCCATCCGGGCGGGCCGAAGGTCATCAACGCGATCACCGACACCTTGCAGCTGCCGCCTGAGGCGCTTGAGCTGACATGGCGATCGCTTGGCGAAATCGGCAATCTGTCCTCGTCCTCGGTCCTGCACATCCTGCGCGACACCATCGAGAAGCGACCGCCCAGCGGCAGCCCCGGATTGATGCTTGCGATGGGTCCTGGATTCTGCTCCGAACTCGTCCTACTGCGCTGGCGCTGACGCTGACGCGCAATGAATTGGTGCGCAGCGTATTTGCGGTAGTCCGGCACTGCAGACGCATCACGTGCGGCGGGCGATGGGTCAGGTCCGGCAACGGTTGCAGGCCCTATCCCGTTGGTCACCGGACCCCGGCGCCGCTACAGCGTGCGCAGTACTTCGCCGGGCAGATGGGAGATCAGCGTCATTCCAGTGCTTCCGACAGCTCCAGCCAGTGCCCCTCCAAGGAGGCCACCTCGGCTTCGAGATTGCGCAACTCGTGGGTCAGCGCCGCGATCGCGACGTGGTCGGACTGATCGTGCTCGGCCAGTTCGGTGTGCTTGGCGGCGATCCGGTCGGCGAGACGGGCGAGTTGGCGGTCGATGGACGCCAGCTCTTTTTCCGCGGTCCGGCGTTGCGCGCCCGACATGGCCTGGGCCGCCGGTGCGGGCGCGGGCGTGGTGGGCCCGGTCGGCGCCGCCTCGGCCAGCCGTAGGTATTCGTCGATGCCGCCGGGCAGATGCCGCAACCGGCCGTCCAGGATGGCGTATTGCTGGTCGGTGATGCGCTCGAGCAGGTAGCGGTCGTGCGATACGACGATCAAAGTGCCCGCCCACGAGTCGAGCAGGTCCTCGGTGGCGGTCAGCATGTCGGTGTCGACGTCGTTGGTGGGCTCGTCCAGCAGCAGCACATTCGGCTCCGACAGCAAGGTGAGCATCAGCTGCAGCCGGCGTCGCTGGCCGCCGGAGAGCTCGCCGACCCGCGCCGACAGTTGCCCGCGGCCGAAGCCGAGGCGCTCCAGCAGTTGGGTGGGAGTCATGTCACGGCCCTCCACCCGGTATTCGGTCTGCAGGCGACCCAGCACGTCGGCGATCCGGTCCTCGGCCAGCGCTTTGAGCTCGTCACCACGTTGATCCAGCACCGCCAGCTGCACCGTCTTGCCGCGTTTGACGCGTCCGGAATCCGGTTGCACAGTCCCGGCGATCAAACCCAGCAGCGTCGACTTTCCGGCGCCGTTGGCCCCGACGATGCCGGTGCGTTCGCCTGGCGCGATCCGCCACTCGACATCCCGCAACACCGTCCGGCCCTCGAAGGTGACCGACACGTCCAGCAGGTCGACGACGTCCTTGCCCAACCGGGCTGTCGCCACCTTGGCCAATTCGACGGTGTTGCGCAACGGCGGTACGTCGGCGATCAGTTGATTGGCGGCTTCGATGCGGAACTTCGGCTTCGAGGTGCGCGCGGGGGCGCCCCGGCGCAGCCAGGCCAATTCCTTGCGCATCAGATTCTGCCGCTTGGCTTCCGCGGTTGCCGCGACCCGATCGCGCTCGACGCGCTGCAACACATACGCCGCGTAGCCGCCTTCGAACGGCTCGACGGTCCCGTCGTGCACTTCCCATGTGGTGGTGGCGACTTCGTCGAGGAACCAGCGGTCGTGGGTGACCAGTAACAGTCCGCCGCTGTTCCGTGCCCAGCGTTGTCCGAGATGGTTGGCCAGCCAGGCGATGCCCTGGATATCGAGGTGGTTGGTGGGCTCGTCGAGCGCGATCACATCCCAATCGCCGATCAGCAGCTGAGCCAGCTGCACCCGTCGGCGCTGACCACCGCTGAGGGTGGAAACCGTTGTTGCCCAATCGATGTCGGATACCAACCCGGACATCACGTCGCGGATGCGGGCGTTACCGGCCCACTGGTGTTCGGGCTGGTCGCCGACAAGCGTCGCGGCCACGGTGCTGGCCGGGTCCAGGGTGTCGGCCTGGCTCAGCGCGTTGACCCGTAGCCCGCTGCGGCGGGTGACCCGGCCGGTGTCGGGTTGGATCTGGCCGGTGAGCAGGCCCAGCAGACTGGATTTCCCGTCCCCGTTGCGGCCGACGATGCCGATGCGGGCCCCGTCGTTGACCCCCAGGGTGAGCGAGTCGAAGATCACCTGAGTCGGATACGCCAGGTGCACGGCCTCAGCTCCGAGTAGGTGCGCCACCCGCACGACGGTAGTGGGTGGAACGCGCCGGCATCGCCATTCGAGCGCTGCTGCCGACGGCCACCCGCGACAGATCCGCGATCTGATAGCACGTCGCGGCCCTGCAGGCGACGGAACGGGCGCGCTTGGGAGAGGTGCGCGCCCGGCTCGTGCGCACCGGCGCAGTGACCCAGGCCACACTGTCGGGTCGATGTGCCATGATGACCACGCTGGTCAAGGCCAACTCAGCGAGCATTCAGGAGTAGCGGTGGATCTCAACTTGTCGATGGTCACCCGACCGGTCGAGCGTCTGGTGGCCACAGCGCAGAACGGTCTGGAGGTTCTGCGACTGGGCGGCCTGGAAACAGGCAGCATCCCGTCGCCGTCGCAGGTCGTCGAGAGCGTGCCGATGTACAAGCTCCGCCGGTACTTTCCGCCGGACAATCGGCCCGGTCAGCCGCAGGTGGGCCCCCCGGTCCTGATGGTGCACCCGATGATGATGTCCGCGGACATGTGGGACGTCACCCGCGAGGACGGCGCCGTCGGGATCCTGCACGCCGGTGGCCTGGATTGCTGGGTCATCGATTTCGGATCCCCCGACAAGGTCGAGGGCGGCATGCGCCGCAATCTGGCCGACCACATCGTTGCGCTCAGCCAGGCCATCGACACGGTGAAGGAGGCCACCGGGCAGGACGTGCACCTGGTCGGATACTCGCAGGGCGGCATGTGGTGCTACCAGGTCGCCGCCTACCGGCGCTCGAAGGATCTGGCCAGCATCGTTGCGTTCGGGTCGCCGGTGGACACGCTGGCCGCGCTGCCGATGGGGATTCCGGCGAACCTGGCCCCTGGCGTCGCCGATTTCATGGCCGATCACGTGTTCAACCGTCTGAATATCCCAAGTTGGATGGCGCGCACCGGTTTTCAGATGATGGATCCGCTCAAGACCGCCAAGGCCCGGGTGGACTTCGTCCGGCAGCTGCATGACCGTGAGGCTCTGCTGCCGCGGGAGCAACAGCGCAGGTTCCTCGAGCGCGAGGGTTGGATCGCCTGGTCGGGGCCGGCCATCTCCGAACTGCTCAAGCAGTTCATCGCGCACAACCGCATGATGACCGGCGGGTTTGCGATCAACGGTCAGCTGGTGACCCTCACCGACATCACCGTCCCGATTCTGGCGTTCGTCGGTGAAGTCGACGACATCGGCCAGCCGGCCTCGGTGCGCGGCATCCGACGTGCCGCGCCCAACACCGAGGTTTACGAATGTTTGATCAGGACAGGACATTTCGGTCTGGTGGTGGGATCCCGGGCGGCTCAGCAGAGCTGGCCCACCGTTGCCGAATGGGTGCGCTGGGTGTCCGGTGGTGGCGACAAACCGGGCAGCATCAGTCTGATGGTCGAACAGTCGGCCGAGCACACCGACAGTGGCGTGGCCTTCAGTTCGCGTCTTGCCCACGGGGTGGGCGAGGTCTCTGAGGCTGCGCTGGCGATGGCGCGCGGCGCGGCGGACGCGGTCGTCGCGGCGAACCGGTCGATGCGCACCTTGGCCGTCGAGACCGTCCGGACGCTGCCCCGGCTGGCGCGGCTGGGGCAGCTCAACGATCACACCCGAATCTCGTTGGGCCGCATCATCGATGAACAAGCACAGGACGCCCCGCAGGGCGAATTCCTGTTGTTCGACGGGCGGGTGCACACCTACGAGGCCGTCAACCGCCGCATCAACAACGTCGTCCGCGGGTTGATCGAAGTCGGGGTGCGGCAGGGCGACCGGGTGGGTCTGCTGATGGAGACCCGGCCCAGCGCGCTGGTCGCAATCGCCGCGCTGTCCCGGCTGGGTGCCGTGGCCGTCATGATGCGCCAGGATGTCGATCTGGCCGCGCAGGTGCGGCTCGGGGGAGTCAGCGAGATCCTGACCGACCCCAGCAACCTCGAGGCCGCCCGGCAACTGCCGGGCCAGATCCTGGTGCTGGGCGGCGGTGAGTCGCGGGATCTGCACTTGGCTGAAGACGCCGACGTGATCGACATGGAGCAGATCGATCCCGACGCGGTGCAGTTGCCGGCCTGGTACCGGCCCAACCCGGGATTCGCGCGGGACCAGGCGTTCATCGCGTTCAACGCGGCCGGCGGCGAACTGGTCGCCAAGCAGATCACGAATTTCCGATGGGCCCTCTCGGCATTCGGAACGGCGTCGACGGCGGCGCTGGACCGCAAGGACACCGTGTACTGCCTGACGCCGTTGCATCACGAGTCCGCGCTGCTGGTCAGCCTGGGTGGCGCGGTGGTCGGGGGTACCCGCATCGCATTGTCCCGTGGCATCCGGCCGGACCGGTTCGTCTCCGAGGTCCGGCAGTACGGCGTCACCGTGGTGTCCTACACCTGGGCCATGCTGCGCGACGTCGTGGACGACCCGGAGTTCGCGCTGCACGGCAACCATCCGGTGCGGCTGTTCATCGGGTCCGGCATGCCCACCGGGTTGTGGCAGCGGGTCGAAGACGCGTTTGCCCCTGCCCATGTCGTCGAGTTCTTCGCCACCACCGACGGCCAGGCGGTGCTGGCCAACGTCTCCGGGGCCAAGGTGGGCAGCAAGGGCCGGCCGCTGCCGGGTGCCGGGCGGGTCGAACTCGGTGCCTATGACGCTGAGCAGGATCTGATCCTGGAGAACGACGACGGGTTCGTCCAAGTCGCCGAGACCAACCAGATCGGGGTGCTGCTCGCCCAGTCCCGCGGGCCTATAGATCCCACCGCGTCGGTCAAGCGCGGCGTTTTTGCGCCTGCCGATACCTGGATCTCCACCGAGTATCTGTTCCGGCGCGATGAGGACGGTGATTATTGGCTGGCCGGCCGGCGCGGATCGGTGGTGCGTACAGCCCGCGGCATGGTGTACGCCGAACCGGTCACCGATGCGCTGGGTTGCATCAGTGCAGTCGACCTTGCGGTGACTTACGGTGTCCCAGTGGGAGATCGACATCTGGCGGTATCGGCGGTGACGTTGCGTCCGGGGGCGACCATCACCGCCGCCGATCTCACCGAGGCGATCGCGGGTATGCCGGTGGGCCTGGGGCCCGACATCGTGCACGTGGTGCCGAAGTTCGACCTCAGTGCGACCTACCGCCCGACGGTGAGTGCGCTGCGGGCCGCCGGCATCCCCAAGTCGGGTCGCCAGGCCTGGTACCTGGATGCGGGCAGCGGCGAGTTCCGCCGCCTGACACCGGCCGCGCGGACCGAGATCAGTGGGAAGCGAGCACCTGCCAATGCTTGACGACACTCTGCTGCAGATCCTGGTGTGCCCGGCCGATCGGGGGCCGCTGCTGCTCGTCGAGGGCGGCAAGACCCTCTACAACCCCCGGTTGCGGCGCGCCTACCGCATCGACGACGGAATCCCGGTGCTGCTGGTCGACGAGGCCCGCGACGTCGACGAACAGCAGCACACCGCCTTCACGGCGCAAGGCCTTCCGGAAGATCCCCAGTGAGGTAACGCTGCAGGTTGGGCGCAATGATCTGCACGATCTGATCGGTCGGCAGGGATGCGAAAGGCTCCACCTTGACGATGTGGCGAGCCATCACCACGCCCATCAGCTGCGACGCGACGAATTGCGTGCGGATCTTGCCCGTTCCCGGTGGATTGTCCACGCGCGCGCCGAGTTCCCCACCGATGATCTCCTGCAGGAAAGTGCGTGCTAAACCCACCTCGTCTCCGGAGATCAACGATCGCAGGGTCGCAATCAGGCTGGTGCCCAGTTCCGAATCCCACAGCGGCAGCAATATCGACGGCAGTCGGACCCCGAGTTCCTCGACCGGAACGCGTCGCATCTGTTCGATCACCACCATGGGGTCGATCGGTAACTCGACGGCGGCGGTGAACAACTGCTGTTTGGTGCCGTAATAGTGATGCACCAACGCGGAATCGACGCCGGCCCTGGCGGCGATTGCCCGTATCGAGGTACGGTCGATTCCGTTGCGCGCGAACAACTCTCGCGCGCTGGCCAGAATTCGCTCGCGGGTGTCGGAATTCCCGGCGGGCCGGCCGGGCCGGTTACGGCCGGTGGTCGTCACGCTAGGGCGTCCGCCTGCGCAGTGTGGCAGCGGCCAGGCCCAGCGCCGCGACCGCGAACGCCATCACCACGACGATGTCGCGTACGGCGAGAAACGTCAGGTCCGGGTGGGCGCCCACCTGTTGCAGGGCCTCCAGCGCATAGCTGGCCGGCATCACATTGCTGATCCACTCGAGCCAGTCTGGCATCGCGGCCCGCGGCACGATCACACCAGCCAGCAGAAACTGCGGGACGATCACCACCGGCATGAACTGCACAGCTTGAAACTCGGTGCGCGCAAATGCACTGCACAACAGGCCCAGCCCGACACCCAGCACCGCATTGATGATGGCAATCACGAACACCCACAACGGGTTTCCCGCCGTGTCGAGGCCCAGCAACCAAAACGACACCACGCACGCCAGGCTCGCCTGAGCCGCCGCGGCGACCGAGAACGCGGTCCCGTAGGCCGCCAGCAGGTCCAGTCGTCGCAATGGCGTGGTCAGGATGCGCTCCAAAGTTCCCGACGCCCGCTCGCGTTGCATGGTGATCGAGGTGATCAGGAACATCAGCAACAGCGGGAACAGGCCCAGCAGGATCAGGCACGCGTTGTCGAACGGTGTCGGTGCGCCGGGCCGGTGCGGGGCGTTCTGAAACATGAAGTACATCAGCGTGATGATCGCGCTGGGCACCACCAGAATCATCGCCACGCTGCGGCGGTCGGCGACCAACTGACGCAGGATCCGTCCGGTGCTCGCCGGGTACGCCTGAAGTCCTATCCGGCCTTGGATTCCTGCTCGGTGCTGCGCCGAATGATGGACAGAAACGCTTGCTCCAGGGACGTGCATGAGGTGTCCTCTCGCAGCTGGGCCGGGGTGGTGTGGGCGACCAGACGCCCTTCCCGCATGAGCCGTAGGTCGTCGCAATGGTCGGCTTCGTCCATCACGTGGCTGGAGACCAGCAGCGTGGTTCCGCCGCGGGCGAGTTCGGTGAACTGTTCCCAGAGATCGACGCGCAGCACCGGATCCAGGCCCACCGTGGGTTCGTCGAGGACCAGTAGGGCGGGGTGGCAGACCAGCGCGCACGCCAGCGACACCCTGGTGCGCTGACCGCCGGACAAGTTGCCGCAGTATGCCGTTCGATGATCGGCCAGACCGACCCGGTCGATGGCTTGCGTGGCGGCCTCGCCGTGGTAGCCGTGCAGCGCGGCGATGTAGCGGACGTTGTCGATGATGCGCAGATCGTCGTAGATGGCCGGGTTCTGCGGCAGGTAGGCGACCTGCCGACGCAGCGCCGCCGATCCCGCGGGGTGGCCCAGCACGGTGACGGCCCCTTTGGAATGGCTGGGCAGGATCTGCGTGCCGACGATGCTGCGCATCAAGGTCGTCTTTCCGCAGCCGGACGGGCCGAGCAATCCGGTGATGGTGCCTTCGGCGATATCCACCGAGATGTCGTGCAGCGCGGTGCGTTTTCCCCGAACCGCTCGCAGGTGTCTGATGCTGACGGCGGGGGGCGAACTGCTTCCAGAAAATTCATCATGTGATGAAGTCATCATGAGATGAATAATTTGCCGGTGCTGCGTGGATGTCAAGAGGCGCTCGGGCAGAATCGGTTCGGTGAGCGCTGAGCAACTGCTGGTAGACCCGGTCGCGGCCGCCCACCGGCTGCTCGGTGCCACCCTGACCGGCCGTGGTGTCAGCGCAGTGATCGTCGAGGTGGAGGCCTACGGCGGGGTTCCCGACGGCCCGTGGCCGGATGCCGCTGCGCATTCCTACCGCGGACGCAGCGCGCGCAACGCCGTCATGTTCGGGCCACCCGGGCGGCTCTACACCTACCGCAGCCACGGAATCCACGTCTGTGCCAACGTGGCCTGCGGACCCGACGGGACCGCCGCCGCGGTGCTGCTGCGGGCCTGCGCCGTGGCCGACGGCTTCGACACGGCACGGTCGCGGCGCAGCGAACTCGTGCGCACCGCCGCGCTGGCGCGCGGGCCGGGTAACCTCTGCTCAGCTCTGGGAATCACCATGGCGGACAACGGTATTGATGTGTTCGACCCGGACAGCCCGGTGCGGCTCGAACTGTGCGGCCCGCTGACCGCAACGACGGGACCCCGGGTCGGAGTGAGTCACGCCGCCGACCGGCCGTGGCGATTGTGGCTGCCCGGTCGGCCCGAGGTATCCGCGTACCGCCGGAGTCCCCGAGCGCCGGCACCCGGCGCCAGTGACTAGTGCGGTGGCTACGCCGGAGGTTTCCGCGCCAGGGTGTCGTCGGCGTCGGGGGCCGAGCGGTACGCCGGGTCCAGACGCCGGACCGCAAAGATGAACGGCAGCGCGATGAACGGCGCGAGGATGCCGTAGATCGCAGCCGGAGTGGCCATTTCGGCGTTGTTCAACAGCTGCGGGCTCAACGCGATCCCGATGGCCACCACGGCATTGTGCAGTCCGATCTCCAGACTGACCGCGATCGCCTGGCGCGGAGCCAGCTTGAGGAAGCGCGGCGCGAGGTAGCCGATGGTGAGGCTGATCGCGCAGAACAACACCACCGCGGCGCTGAGCACCCCGAAGTTGTTCCACAGCGTCGCCTGGCCACCGGCCACCCCCGCGACGACGGCGATCACCAGCAGCACCGCCGCGGCGATCTTGACCGGAAACCCCAGCCGTCGAGCCAGATCCGGGAACCGGTGCCGGATCGCGACACCGACCGCGGTAGGGATCAGGACGAGGGCGAACACGGTGAGAAACTTGTCGAACTGCAGGGGGATGAAGCGTCCGTTGCCCAGGAACCACGTCATCGAGACCGCCAGGATCGCGGGGATGGCGAAGATCGACAGCACCGCGTTGATCGCGGTGAGGGTGAGGTTGAGCGCCAGGTCACCATTGGCCAGATGGCTGAGCACGTTGGCGAACATGCCGCCGGGAGTAGCCGCCATCAGCATCAGCCCGACCGCCAGATTGGGGGACAGGTCCAAGGCTTCGGCAATCGCCAAGCACACCGCTGGCAGCAGCACCGCCTGACAGAGCAACGCCACCAGCAGCGGACGGCGCAGCGTGGCGGCCCGGCGGAAGTCGTCCACCGTCAGCGTCAGCCCGAGGGCGAGCATGACCGCACCGATGACCAAGGGGAACAACTGGCTCTGCATATCGCTTCCGCGGGACGTGGGCTGATTTCGCCTTCAGTGGCAGCAAGTCACTCTACGGCCGGTGGTGGGCAGCGCCCTCAGCTGGAATCAGGCAGAGCGGATCGCGGCCACGTACCGGCCGCGGTAACCGTCCTGCAAGACTCTGTGCCATGGGTAGCGAGCCTTCCGGGATCCTCGACGAGTTGAGCTGGCGCGAACTGATCGCGCAGTCCACCGACCTCGACGCGCTGGCCGCCGAGGCGCAACGCGGACCCCTGACCGTCTATGCGGGATTCGACCCCACCGCGGCCAGCCTGCACGCCGGACACCTGGTGCCGTTGCTGGCGCTGCGTCGATTCCAGCGGGCTGGGCACCGCCCGATCGTGCTGGCCGGCGGCGCCACCGGGCTGATCGGCGACCCACGCGAGGTCGGCGAGCGCAGCATGCACGAGGTCGACACCGTCGCCGAATGGACCGAACGAATCCGGGGCCAGCTGGAGCGCTTCGTCGACTTCGACAATTCGCCGACCGGAGCGATCGTCGAGAACAATCTCGACTGGACCCGGCCGATGTCGGCGATCGAGTTCCTGCGCGACATCGGCAAGCACTTCTCGGTCAACGTGATGCTGGACCGGGACACCGTCCGGCGCCGCCTGGAGGGCGAGGGGATCTCCTACACCGAGTTCAGCTACATGTTGCTGCAGGCCAACGACTACGTGGAACTGCACCGGCGGCACGGCTGCACACTGCAGCTCGGTGGATCGGATCAGTGGGGCAACATCATCGCCGGGGTGCGATTGGTGCGCCAGAAGCTCAGTGCTGCCGTGCACGCGCTCACCGTGCCGCTGGTGACCGCAGCCGACGGCACCAAATTCGGCAAGTCCACCGGTGGCGGCAGTCTGTGGCTGGACCCGCAGCTCACCAGCCCGTACGCGTGGTACCAGTACTTCGTCAACACCGCCGACGCGGACGTGATCCGCTACCTGCGCTGGTTCACCTTCCTGAGCGGCGACGAATTGGCCGAGCTGGCGCAGGCCACCGCCGAACGCCCGCAGCAACGCGCAGCGCAGCGCAAGCTGGCCGGTGAGCTCACCACGCTGGTGCATGGTGAGGCGGCCACCGCCGCCGTCGAGCACGCCAGCCGGGCGCTGTTCGGGCAGGGTGAGCTGGCCCGTCTTGACGAGGCGACGTTGTCCGCGGCCCTGCGCGAGACGACGGTCGCCGAATTGAAACCCGGTGAGGCGGACGGGATCATCGACTTGTTGGTGGCCACCGGGCTGTCCGACAGCCGTAAGGCGGCGCGTCGCACGATCGGCGAAGGGGGCGTGTCCGTCAACAACATTCGCATCGACAGCGACGAATGGGCCCCACACTCAACGGATTTCCTGCACGGACAGTGGCTGGTGCTGCGCCGCGGCAAGCGCAACATCGCCGGGGTGCACCGGGGTTAAGCGGGCTGGGGGCAACCCAGCCGGCCGACTTCGAAGGACGGCAGTTCGTCGTCGGCGGCGGCTACCGCGAACATGGTTGCGGCGGTGTAGAAGGCATCGGTGGTCATCAGCCCGCGGCTGGCCAGTTCGACGCGGTCGGCTGCCGTGCCCCAGCGGTTGCTGAACAGCCTGTTGAGTTGGGTGGGGTCGGGGCGGTGCAGGTTCAATTGCGGCTTCTGCCTGGCCAACTCGTCTCGCCTGGCCAGGGCCTGTGCCACCAGCATCCGCCACTGCGGCAGCCGCGGGTCGGTGCGCAGCAGGTCGAGGAAATGCTGGATCGCGGGCAGTGAGCGGGCGAAGAACAGCGTGCGGGTGGTCAGTCGCGCCGCGACCGAGATCGGATCGTCGTGCAGAGTGGCGTTCTCCTCGTCGGTCAACCAGTACGCCCGGACCTGCGCGGGGAAACCGGACTCGTCGACGATCCCCGTCGCCAGCGCGTAGTGGTGCGCAACGGTCTCCAGCGCGCGCTCGTAGTCGGCGATGCCGACCGCGGCGACGGCCTTGGCGGCGCGCTCTCGGACGCTGCTCCGGTCACCGGGATGGGTCAGGTTCCAGTGCCAGGCGGCGACCTGCTCGAGGGCGGGCAGGTAGGCCCAACGGTCGGTGGCGCACAGGCTGAGTAGCGACAGCACGTCGAGGTCGAGAATGTCGACGCTGGAGTCATCCGGCAGGGCGACGGGGGTCGGCGGGGCCCAGCGCTGCCGCCACCGTTGCGACCAGATGGTCGGTGGCGGGCCGGGCCGTACCGCGACATCCCGTGGCCCGCGCACGATCTCCTGCAACGCCAGCACCGCGTCGGCATGTTTGACGTCGACCCGCATCGACTTCAATTGCTTTGCCAGCGCACGACTTTCCGGTATCCCTACCGCCTCCAGCAATCGATCCCAGGTGCGCTGGGTGAAGGTGGTGCGGCGCGCGGTCTCGACGATTCGTGCACCGGCCGCCGCGGACAGCACACCGGAACGCACTGCGTGGGCGACGGTTTGGCGAATGTTCACCAACGCGTCCACAAACACCGGATAACCGTCTTCGGGGTCGCCGTGCACCATGCCGACTTCGTCGTCTGCCTCGATGACTCCGTCTCGGTAACCTTCGAAGACCCAGCCGTAGCCCTCCATGCCGAACGGGTGCAATTCGGCCGCCCGCAACGCGCCCATGCTCGATGAGCCGACCACCCGCACGCCGTCGTCGATCAGCGTCAGTAGTTCCTTGTGCCGCACCGCAGCGCTCTGGAAGAACAGCCCGTCGACGATGAGCAGGGTGTCACCGGACCGCAATCCGTAGCGAAAGGCGTCACCGAATGAAATCGGTGCTACCACTTCGGCATCGGAGATGATCGCATGAATGTCCGCCGCGCTGATCGTGGGGCCGGCCGTCACCACGATCCGGGTCATGAGTGCTCCTCCAGCGGGGTGCGCAGGGGTGACTGGATGGTCGCCGACAAGCCGGGGGCGATGACTTTGACGACCGGCACGCACGCGTCGGCGAAATCGCACACCACGGCCAGCGGTTCGGCGCCGGCCTGAGCCGCCACCGCGGTCGCCGCCGACGCCAGCAGGTCGTGCAGCGAGTCACTGGACGTGACATGCCACGGTGTCGGTTCGGCATCGGGCATGTCCTGCATGGACTTTCGGGCCGGGGCATAGGTGTGCACCCGGGCGAATCGTTGGTAGATCGCCGACGGCAGATCTTCGCGGGCTCCGCTGATGGCCGTCAGCCGGGACTGCGCGGCTTCGGTAATCGCCCGCGACAGCGCAACATTGGGGTTGTGGTGAAGTCCGCTGCCGCTGAACGGGACCTCCATCATCGGCGAGCTGATCTCGGCGGCGAACAGGTAGTAGCCGTCCCAGGTGTCCATCCGGGCGACCTGCAGTTCGCTGCCCGCCCGATGAATCATCTCGATGAGCTCGGCGCACTCCGAGCGGGCGACGTCGTCCAGCGGGACCCCGAACAACGTCGAGCCGGGTCGGGCGGCGGCCATGCCGTGGCGCTCCATGATCTCGTAGAGACCGTGCAGGGCGGCTTCGTGGTAGCTGTTGCCCGACGCCAAACCCGTTGTGTCCATTCCGAATATCGGCGGACCCCAGGAATCGCCGACCGCGATGTTCACCACGGTGGCCAGCCAGGGCACCCAGGTCTTGCGTCCGGTCAACAATGTCGTGGCGATCATCCAGTCGAGCTTGGCGCCGCGGTGATAGAAGCTGCCCGCCGGACGGTTCAGCTCGGCGGGATCGTAGGTGAGGGTTTCAGCGAGTTCGTCGGTGGAGGTCGAGGTCAGATCGGGGGTGATGTTCTCGACGTGCCAGTTCTCCAGAGACTCCATCGCGGCCGATACCTGCGCGGCGCGGTAAGTGGTGGCTTTGCCCTGACTGACCGACAGGGTCAGCGAGGCCGGTCGTACTGCCTGCACGGTGGGGATGCCGAGGTCGTCGAGCCAGGTGAGGTCGGCGACGCGAGTGATTCCCGCTGCGCTGAGCAGCGGCTGAATCGCCGCCCAGGTCTGCTCGGGAGAGATGATGCGGTGGGTGCCCGCATGGTGGCCGATGGTCAGCGGATCGGCGTGACCGAGAACTCGGGACGGCCAGTGCGACCAGTCAGGGCCGGTGCGTACCACGGTGCCTGCACTAGTGCTCAAGCCCGGCAGTTCCGACATGGCTTCACGCTACTTAGTTCGGTGATCGACGGGTGGGAAATCAGCGAGTCGGCGAAAAATGTTCCAGCGGGATCTCATCGCGGAGAGAGGGGGGGAGGGCTGCGATGAGATCCCGCTGGATGGTCTGACTACTCGGCAGCGTCAGCGACCGTGAAGAACGGCATCGAGTAGGCGGACTCGGTCTCGGAGAACAGGATTTCGTGGGACATGGGTACTACCTTTCGGGGAAGTTGTTTCGTCGGATTCGGGCAAGCGGGTCAGAACGGGATGGACATGCAGATCTGCCTTTTTGGTCGACGAGATGGTGTCGGGGAAGGTCAGATCACTCGGCGTCGCCGGCGTGGAAAGCCGGAGCGGTGTAAGCGGTCTCGTACTCGCAGAACAGGTTCTCGTAGGACATGGTTTCCTTCTTTCGGGAGCTGGGCGGTTGAGCTGACCTGGATTCGTGGTGTCTTGTCTCCGTGTCGAAACCCATTCTTCGGCGCCGGGCACCGGCCCGGTATCCCCTTACCGGCTGCTGCGCAGCGGAAAACTCGGTCCGCTGACGGCACGAGTCGGGCCGTCCACCGATCGGGGGACGACCACTACCCGAGCCGCGTCCCCCTGCAAAACGCGGTAGTGCGCAAATCTTTATCGCACTGTGTTGCGGACGTGACCCGCGTTGCGCACTGTTGTCACGATGACCGCACCCGTGCTCGCGCTCAGAGTTCTGGCGCTGACACTCGGTGCCTTCGGGGTGTCGGCCGGGGTGGCAGCACCAATTCACGCGGACATGCTGGGCAATTCCTTTCTGAACGCGTTGACCGCCGCCGGCATCTCCTATGGGCAGCCGGCGACCGCGATCGCGCTGGGCCGGACGGTGTGTCCGAAGGTGTTGGCGCCCGGGGGCACGTTCGACGCCGTCGCCGCCGAAATGGCGGAGATCAACGGGCTGTCGCGGGAGCGGGCGGCGGGATTCACCGTTGTGGCGATCGCAACGTACTGCCCGTCGTTGCTGTCGCCGCTGTTCCCCACCCGGCTGCAGGCGTAGCCGCCGCTGCTGTCCGGCCGTGCCTGCTGTCGGCAAATTGTGTGGTTGTCCCGAGTGCCCGTAACCTCTAGCGGGTGGTCGACGACAGGCAGGGGCGCAGCGGGGCGAGGCGTCCGCGACCTGCGTCCGGCGGCGCCCGCGGGCGTGATCCGCGCCGGGAGGGCGACGCGTCATGGTCGGGCCCCGGCCGAGCCCGCCCGGCCCAACCCAGGCCCAACGCCGATCGCGCCACGCACGACGGGCCCCGGATACCGGCGGACGTCGACGCCCGACAGCTGGCCCCCGAGGTCCGGCGCGAGCTGAGCACCCTGGACCGTGCCACCGCCGACGCCGTTGCGCGCCATCTGGTGGCCGCGGGCGGGCTGCTCGACGACGACCCGGAATCCGCGCTGAGTCACGCTCGGGCGGCGCGGGCCCGCGCCAGCAGAATCGCTGCGGTCCGCGAGGCGGTCGGCATTGCCGCGTACCACTGCGGCGACTGGGCGCAGGCGCTCGCCGAATTCCGCGCGGCCCGCCGGATGGGCAGTAAATCCGCGTTGCTGGCACTGATCGCTGATTGCGAACGCGGCCTGGGTCGTCCACAGCGGGCCATCGACCTCACGCGCGGGCCCGAGGCGGCGGAGCTCACCGGTGACGACGCCGACGAGTTGCGCATCGTCGCCGCCGGCGCCCGCGCTGACCTGGGTCAGCTCGAGCAGGCGTTGACCGTATTGTCCACCCCGCAGTTGGACCCGGCACGGACCGGCTCCACCGCGGCACGGTTGTTCTACGCCTACGCCGAGACGCTGCTGGCGCTCGGGCATAACGACGAAGCGCTGCAATGGTTCCTGCGCTCGGCGGCAGCCGATGTCGAAGGTGTCACCGACGCCGAAGACCGGGTCAGCAGCCTTGGCTGACACCAAAACGCTTGCGCAGGAACATGATTGCCTGCTCCTCGACCTGGACGGGACAGTCTTCCGCGGCCATCAGCCCACCGAGGGTGCGGTGCAGACGCTGACCGAGATAGCAAGCCGCACACTGTTCGTCACCAACAACGCCTCCCGGGCTGCGGACGAGGTCGCCGCGCACCTGTGTGAGCTGGGTTTCACCGCAGCGGCCGACGACGTCGTCACCAGCGCCCAGAGCGCGGCGCACCTGCTGGCCGGGCAACTTCCGTCGGGCTCGAAAGTCCTGGTCGTCGGCACCGACGCGCTGGCCGGCGAGATCTCGGCGGCCGGCCTGCGGCCGGTCCGCTCCTTCGATGACGACCCGGACGCCGTCGTCCAGGGTCTCTCGAAGACCCTCGGTTGGCCTGAGCTGGCCGAGGCCGCGCTGGCGATCCGGGCGGGCGCACTGTGGGTCGCCGCCAACGTCGACGCAACCCTGCCCACCGAGCGAGGCCTGTTGCCGGGCAACGGGTCTCTGGTCGCCGCGCTGCGTGCGGCCACCGGCGAGGAACCGCAGGTAGCGGGCAAACCGGGCCCGCAGCTGATGAAGGATGCGGTGGGGCGGGGCGATTTTCGCGCGCCGCTGGTGGTCGGTGACCGGCTGGACACCGACATCGAGGGCGCCAATGCCGCCGGACTGCCCAGCCTCATGGTGCTCACCGGCGTGAACTCCGCGCGCGACGCGGTCTTCGCCGACGCGGCCCGCCGGCCCAGCTACATCGGCGCGGATCTGCGGTCGCTGCTGCGCGAACCCGACGAGCTCAAAGTCGGCGATCAGCCAGGCTGGCAAATCGACAGCCGGGACCGGACGGTCACCGTCACCGCGAGCGGCAACGGCCAGAAGGACGATCTGGCCATCGTGCGTGCCGTCGCCGGTGCAGTTTGGGACATGGACGAGACACCGCGCATCGAGGCCGGTGACGATCAGGCCCGCGACGCGCTGGAGCGCTGGTCGCTGCTGTCCGACGAGTAGCGTAGGAGCGCAATGACTATCGATCCCGAACAGATTCGCGCGGAAATCGAAGGGTTGATGGCCCAGCTGCCCGACCCGGCCGACGCGACAGGCGGACCGTCGCTCGAAGAGCTCGAGGACATCGCCAGACGATTATCCGAGGCGCACGACGTGCTGATGCGGGCGCTGGAGTCGGCGGAGAAGGGCTGAGTGCGCGCATGGCACGGCGTGCTCGCGTCGACGCCGAGCTGGTCCGGCGGGGTCTGGCGCGATCCCGGCAGCAGGCCGCCGAGTTGATCGGTGCCGGCCGGGTGCGCATCGACGGACTCCCGGCGCACAAGCCGGCCACCGCGGTAGCTGTCACCGCCGCCTTGACGGTCGCCGACGACGGCGAACGCAGTTGGGTGTCGCGCGGCGCGCACAAGCTGATCGGAGCGCTGGACGCGTTCGCCATCCCCGTGGCGGGCCGCCGTTGCCTGGACGCGGGCGCATCGACCGGGGGATTCACCGAGGTGCTGCTGGACCGGGGCGCCACCGAAGTCGTCGCTGCCGACGTCGGGTACGGCCAGCTGGCGTGGTCGCTGCGCAGCGACCCGCGGGTGCTGGTGATCGAACGCACCAACGTCCGCGACCTCGCGCCCGCAGCGGTCGGCGGGCCGGTCGAGCTGGTGGTGGCCGACCTGTCATTCATCTCGTTGGCCACGGTGTTGCCTGCGCTGGTTGGTTGCGCTTCGCCCGGCGCGGATATCGTTCCCATGGTGAAACCGCAATTCGAGGTGGGCAAGGGCCAGGTCGGGCCCGGTGGGGTGGTACAGGATCCCCGATTGCGCGCGGAGTCGGTGCTTGCGGTCGCGCGTCGTGCCGGCGAGCTGGGCTGGCACCCGGTCGGAGTGACGGCCAGTCCGTTGCCGGGCCCGTCGGGCAATGTCGAGTACTTCCTGTGGTTGCGCGCCCAGACCGAGGGTGCGCTGAGCGGCGATGAGTTAGCCGGCGCGGTTCAGCGCGCAGTCTCGGAGGGGCCGCAGTGACGTCACCACGAACCGTACTGCTGGTCGTCCACACGGGCCGGGACGAAGCGACCGAGACCGCCCGGCGGGTGGAAAAGGTCCTCAACGAGAACAACATTGAGCTGCGCGCGTTGTCGGCCGAGGCGGTGGACCGGGGATCGTTGCGGATGGCTCCCGGCGATATGCGGGCCATGGGCGTCGACATCGAGGTCGTCGATGCGGACCCACGGGCCGCCGAAGGCTGCGAACTGGTCTTGGTCCTCGGCGGCGACGGCACGTTCCTGCGCGCGGCCGAATTGGCCCGCAACGCCGGCATTCCGGTGCTGGGGGTGAACCTGGGCCGGATCGGTTTCCTGGCCGAGGCTGAGGCCGAGAATATCGATGTCGTGCTCGATCACATCTGTGCGAAGAGCTATCGGGTGGAAGACCGCCTGACGCTGGATGTCGTTGTGCGCCAAGGTGGCGAGGTGATCGGGCAGGGTTGGGCGCTCAACGAGGCCAGCTTGGAGAAGGGTCCCCGCCTGGGTGTGCTCGGTGTGGTGGTCGAGGTCGACGGCCGGCCGGTGTCGACGTTCGGCTGCGACGGGGTGCTGGTGTCGACTCCCACCGGGTCCACCGCCTACGCATTCTCCGCCGGTGGCCCGGTGTTGTGGCCCGACCTCGAGGCAATCCTGGTGCTGCCCAACAATGCTCATGCCTTGTTCGGCCGGCCGATGGTCACCAGCCCGGACGCGGCGATCGCGGTCGAGATCGAAGCCGACGGACACGACGCGCTGGTGTTCTGCGACGGCCGTCGGGAAATGTTGGTCCCGGCGGGCAGCCGGCTCGAGGTGACCCGCGCTGTCACACCGGTGAAGTGGGCGCGACTGGACAGCGCACCGTTCACCGACCGGCTGGTGACCAAGTTCCGGCTACCCGTCACAGGTTGGCGCGGGAAGTAGCCGGTGCTCACCGAGATCCGCATCGAGTCGCTGGGCGCCATCAGCGTCGCGACCGCCGAATTCGGCCGTGGCCTGACGGTGCTGACCGGTGAAACCGGAACCGGCAAGACGATGGTGGTCACCGGTCTGCATCTGCTCGGCGGCGCGCGCGCCGACCCGACCCGGGTGCGGTCGGGCTCCGACCGTGCCGTGGTCGAAGGTCGTTTCACCACAACCGATGTCGACGATGCGGTGACCGCGGACCTCGACGGCATCCTGGACGCCTGCGGTGCCGAGCGCGATGAAGACGCCAGCGTGATCGCGCTGCGCACCGTCAATCGGGACGGGCCGTCGCGCGCCTACCTCGGCGGTCGCAGTGTGCCCGCGAAGTCGCTGAGTGAATTCACCACGCACTTGCTCGCGTTGCACGGCCAGAACGACCAGTTGCGGTTGATGCGTCCGGACGAGCAGCGCGGAGCGTTGGACCGCTTCGCGGCGGTGGGGGCCGCGGCTGAGCGTTACCGCAAGCTGCGCGATGCCTGGCTGACGGCGCGACGCGATCTCGCCGATCGCCGCGACCGGACCCGCGAACTCGTCCAGGAGGCCGACCGGTTGAAGTTCGCGCTGCAGGAGATCGACGCGGTCGCCCCCCAACCCGGTGAGGACGAGGCGCTGGTCGCCGATATTCTGCGGCTCTCCGAACTGGACACGCTGCGCGAGGCCGCGGCCTCAGCGCGCGAGTCGCTGTCGAGTTCGTCGGAGGAGGCCGTGGGCGCCGCTGACGGGCTGGCACGGGCCCGGGCGGCGCTGGAATCGACCGGAGACACCCGGCTGCGGGCGCTGGCCGACCAGATCTCCGGTGCGCTGACGGTGGTCGTCGACGCGGTCGGCGAACTCGGCGACTACCTGGACGGGCTGCCGGTCGACGCCAGCGCGTTGGATGCCAAGCTGGCCCGGCAGGCTCAGTTGCGCACGCTGACCCGCAAGTACGCCGCCGACATCGACGGCGTGCTGCAGTGGGCGCAGGACTCCCGCGCGCGGCTTGCGCACCTGGATGTGTCCGAAGAAGGGCTGGCGGCGCTGCAACGCCGCGTCGACGATCTCGGACACCAATTAGCTGACGTAGCAATCGATCTCAGCAAGATCCGGCGCCGGGCAGCCAAGAAACTGGCCAAGGAGGTCACCGCTGAGCTGTCCGCGCTGGCGATGGCCGACGCCGAGTTCAGCATCGGCGTCGCATCGGACCTCGCCGAGTCGACCGACGCGGCCGCGCTGTTGCTGCCCTCCGGCGAGACGGTCAGGGCCGGTGTCGACGGCATCGACGTCGTCGAGTTCGGCTTCGCCGCGCACCGCGGCATGTCGCTGCTGCCGCTGGCCAAGAGCGCCTCCGGCGGGGAGCTTTCCCGCGTCATGCTCGCCCTGGAGGTGGTGCTGGCAGCGTCGGCGACCGGGACCACCATGGTCTTCGACGAGGTGGACGCGGGTGTGGGTGGTTGGGCGGCGGTGCAGATCGGCCGGCGGTTGGCCAAGCTGGCACGTACCCACCAGGTCATTGTCGTCACGCATCTACCGCAGGTCGCCGCCTACGCCGACGTGCATCTGGTGGTACACAGCCACGGACCCAAGGGGGCCAGTGGCGTGCGCCGATTGGACAGCGACGACCGGGTGGCCGAACTGGCGCGCATGCTGGCCGGTCTGGGCGAGTCCGACAGCGCGCGGGCGCACGCCCGCGAACTGCTCGACACCGCGCAGAGCGAGCAGTGACCCCGGCGCCCGCGGGGTGCGCGAGCGACCTCATATGTGCGCCGACACGCCGATGCGGACCGTACATATGGGGACTCTGGTCCCGCGCTCCAAGACCTTGATGCCGCACCGCCATCAAGGTGTTACAGATGTGACGCTTTTAAACTAATGAGGCAGATGTTACGGCGCGCCTCCCCGCAGCGAGCGGTCCGCGCGGACAGAATCAGCCCCCATGAAGATGTCAGCACTTCTATCTCGCAACACTGACCGACCGGGTCTGACCGGCACCGCTCGCGTGGACCGCAATATCGACCGACTGCTGCGCCGGGTGTGCCCCGGCGACATCGTGGTCCTCGACATCCTGGACCTGGACCGCATCACCGCCGATGCCCTGGTCGAAGCTGACATCGCCGCCGTCGTCAACGCCTCGCCCTCGGTGTCGGGTCGCTACCCCAACCTCGGGCCCGAGGTGCTGGTCAACAACGGGGTCACCCTGATCGACGAGACCGGGCCGGAAATCTTCAAGAAGGTCAAGGACGGCGCGAAGATCCGCCTGCACGAGGGCGGGGTGTACTCCGGTGACCGCCGGCTGATCCGGGGCACCGAACGCACCGATCACGACATCGCCGACCTCATGCGTGAGGCCAAGAGCGGACTGGCTGCGCACCTGGAAGCGTTCGCCGGCAACACCATCGAGTTCATCCGCAGCGAGAGTCCGCTGCTGATCGACGGAATCGGCATCCCCGACATCGACGTCGACATGCGACGCCGGCATGTGGTGATCGTCTCCGAGGAGCCCAGCGCCGCAGACGATCTGAAGTCCCTCAAGCCGTTCATCAAGGAGTACCAGCCGGTGCTGGTCGGCGTCGGGCAGGGCGCCGACGTGCTGCGCAAAGCGGGCTACCGTCCGCAACTCATCGTGGGCGATCCCGACCAGATCAGCACCGAAGTCCTCAAGTGCGGCGCGCAGGTGGTGCTGCCCGCCGACGCCGACGGGCACGCCCCGGGTCTGGAGCGCATCCAGGATCTCGGTGTCGGGGCCATGACGTTCCCGGCCGCCGGGTCGGCGACCGATCTGGCGCTGCTGCTGGCCGATCACCACGGCGCTGCGCTGCTGGTCACCGCCGGCCACACCGCCAACATCGAGACGTTCTTCGACCGCACCCGCTCGCAGAGCAACCCCTCGACGTTCCTCACCCGGTTGCGGGTGGGGGAGAAGTTGGTGGACGCCAGGGCGGTCGCCACCCTGTACCGCAACCACATCTCCGGGGGTGCCATCGCGCTCTTGGCGCTGACGATGCTCATCGCGATCATCGTGGTGCTGTGGGTGTCGCGCACCGACGCTGTGGTGCTGCACTGGGTTGCCGACTACTGGAACCGCTTCACGCTCTGGATCCAGCACTTAATCTCCTAGATCGGACTCGTCATGATCTCGTTACGCCAACATGCGATCTCGCTGGCCGCGGTCTTCCTGGCCTTGGCCATCGGAGTTGTGCTGGGCTCGGGGTTCTTCTCCGACACCGTGCTGTCCAGCCTGCGTAACGAGAAGCGCGATCTGGCCGCACAGGTGAGCGGACTCAACGACCAGCGCAACGCGCTCAACGAAAAGCTGAGTGCGGCAAACAATTTCGATGCCCAAGTGCTCGGCCGGATCGTGCACGACGCGCTGACCGGCAAGGCGGTGGTCGTTTTCCGAACCCCCGACGCCAAGGATGACGACGTCGCCCGGGTGTCGAAGATCGTCGGACAGGCCGGCGGCTCGATCACCGGAACCGTGTCGCTGACCCACGAGTTCGTCGAAGCCAACTCGGGGGAGAAGTTGCGCTCGGTGGTCAACTCGACGGCATTGCCGGCCGGCTCACAACTGAGCACCAAGCTGGTCGACCAGGGCTCGCAGGCGGGCGACCTGCTCGGTATCGCACTGCTGACCACGTCCAAGCCAGATGTGCCGCCCGTCGACGAGGCCCAGCGCGACACCGTCCTGGCCGCCCTGCGCGAGACCGGCTTCATCACCTATCAGCCCAGCCAACACGTCGGCGTGGCGAACGCGGCGATCGTCGTCACCGGCGGAGGGCTACCGGCCGACGCCGGCAATCAAGGGGTCACGGTGGCGCGGTTCGCCGCCGCCCTGGCCCCACACGGCTCCGGCACGGTGCTGACCGGGCGCGACGGCTCGGCGGGCGGCAGTGCGGCGGTGGCCGTGGCCCGTGCCGATGCCGCCATGGCGGGTGCGGTGAGCACTGTTGACGACGTCAACGCCGAGTCCGGGCGGATCACCACGATTCTGGCGCTGCACGAGTTGCTCGGTGGCGCGCATCCGGCGCACTTCGGCACCGGACACGGCGCGACGTCGGTGACCGTTCCCGAGTAAGGGCGTGTTACCCGCGGCGCGACGCGGTGGATGTTAGGGTGGGTTTCCGTGGGTCGGCAGGCCCAGTTCGTTGAATTCCATGCATCGCCCTGCCCGTCTTCACGGAGGTCGCCCAGTTGCGCAAGCATCCGCAGACTGCCACCAAGCACCTCTTCGTCAGCGGTGGGGTCGCGTCGTCACTGGGCAAAGGCTTGACCGCCAGCAGCCTCGGACAGTTGCTCACCGCCCGCGGACTGGCCGTGACCATGCAGAAACTCGACCCGTATCTCAATGTCGATCCGGGCACCATGAATCCGTTTCAGCACGGCGAGGTCTTTGTCACCGAGGACGGCGCCGAAACCGACCTCGACGTCGGACACTACGAACGCTTCCTCGACCGCGACCTGTCAGGTTCGGCGAATGTCACTACCGGACAGGTGTATTCGACGGTGATCGCCAAGGAGCGCCGCGGTGAATACCTCGGTGACACCGTTCAGGTCATCCCGCACATCACCGACGAGATCAAACGGCGCATCCTGGCCATGGCCGAACCGGACGCCGAAGGCAACCGTCCCGACGTCGTCATCACCGAGATCGGCGGCACCGTCGGTGACATCGAGTCGCAACCGTTCCTGGAGGCCGCCCGCCAGGTCCGTCACTACCTGGGCCGCGAGGACGTGTTCTTCCTGCACGTGTCGCTGGTGCCCTATCTGGCGCCGTCCGGGGAACTCAAGACCAAACCCACCCAGCACTCGGTGGCCGCGCTGCGCAGCATCGGTATCAGTCCGGACGCGTTGATCCTGCGCTGCGATCGGGTCGTTCCCGAGGCGCTGAAGAACAAGATCGCGTTGATGTGTGACGTCGACATCGACGGCGTCATCTCCACCCCGGACGCGCCCTCCATCTACGACATCCCCAAGGTGTTGCACCGCGAGGAGCTCGACGCGTTCGTGGTCCGCCGGCTCAACCTGCCGTTCCGCGACGTCGACTGGACCGAATGGGACGACCTGCTGCGCAGGGTGCACGAACCCCACGACACCGTGCGAATCGCTCTGGTGGGCAAATACGTCGAACTCTCCGATGCCTACCTTTCGGTCAGCGAGGCGCTGCGCGCCGGCGGTTTCAAGCATCGCGCGAAGGTCGAAATCCATTGGGTGGCTTCCGATGACTGCGAAACCTCCAGCGGCGCCGCGCACGCGCTGGCCGACGTGCACGGGGTGCTGATCCCCGGTGGGTTCGGCATCCGCGGTATCGAAGGCAAGATCGGCGCCATCCGGCATGCGCGGGCCCGCGGGTTGCCGGTGTTCGGGTTGTGCCTCGGTCTGCAGTGCATCGTGATCGAAGCCGCCCGCTCGGTGGGGCTCACCGAGGCGAACTCGGCCGAATTCGAGCCGGACACACCGGATCCGGTGATCTCCACGATGGCCGACCAGGAACACATCGTGGCCGGCGAGGCAGATCTGGGCGGCACCATGCGGCTTGGTGCCTATCCCGCTGTGCTGCAGGAAGATTCGATTGTCGCCGAAGCGTATGGTGCTACCTCGGTGTCCGAGCGGCACCGGCATCGCTACGAGGTGAACAACGCCTACCGGGAGAAGATCGCGGAGAGCGGCCTACGATTCTGCGGGACCTCACCGGACGGGCACCTGGTGGAATTCGTCGAGTACCCCCCCGATCAGCATCCGTTCGTCGTCGGCACTCAGGCACATCCGGAGCTGAAGAGCCGGCCCACCCGTCCGCACCCGTTGTTCGTCGCATTCGTCAAAGCGGCCATCGACTACAAGGCCGGCGAACTGCTGCCTGTCGAAATCCCAGAATATCCCGATCAGCACGCGCCCAACGGCAACGAGCATCGTGGCAGTGTCGGCCAACCGTTACCCGAACCCGTCACCCGTGGCTGAGCACGATTTCGAGACCGTAGCGTCCGAAACCCTTTATCAGGGTGCAATTTTCGCGTTGCGGCGCGACGAAGTCCGGATGCCCGGCGGCAACACCGCAAAACGGGAAGTGCTGGAGCACTACGGCGCCGTCGCGATCGTCGCGATGAACGACGACAACGAAATCGCGATGGTCTATCAGTACCGCCACACCTATGGTCGCCGGATATGGGAGTTGCCGGCCGGGCTGCTCGACGCGCCCGGCGAGGCACCGCACCGGACGGCGGAGCGCGAACTCGAAGAGGAGGTCGGCCTGCACGCCGACACCTGGCAGGTGCTGCTCGACGTCAACACCGCTCCGGGTTACAGCGACGAATCGGTGCGTGTCTATCTGGCCACCGGGTTGCGCGACATCGGGCGGCCCGAGGCGCAGGACGAGGAAGCCGACATGACCATGCGCTGGTATGCCGTCGACGACGCGGTGCAGCGGGTGCTGAGCGGGCAGATCGTCAATTCGATTGCCATCGCGGGGATTCTGGCGGCCCACGCCGTGCATGAGGGGTTGGCCCAGCCGCGCCCGCTGGACAGCCCGTGGCTGGACAAGCCCGGCGCTTTCGCCAAGCGCAAGGCAGGGCAGTGACGACGCTGACCCTCGATGATCAGATGCAGGGTTATCTCGACCATCTGACGATCGAGCGTGGCGTTGCGGCGAACACCCTGAGCTCGTACCGACGTGACCTGCGTCGTTACTCAAAGCATCTGGAAGAGCGTGGAATTCACGATCTGGCCAAGGTCGGTGAAAGCGACGTCAGCGAGTTCCTGGTGGCGCTGCGACGCGGCGACCCGGAGTCCGGTTCGGTAGCGCTGTCCGCGGTGTCGGCGGCGCGGGCGTTGATCGCGGTGCGCGGGCTGCACCGCTTCGCCGCCGCGGAGGGTTTGGCGGAACTGGATGTGGCGCGGGCGGTGCGACCGCCGACGCCGGGCCGCCGGTTGCCCAAGAGCCTGACCATCGACCAGGTGCTGGCGCTGCTGGAAGCCGCCGGCGGCGAGGACGCCTCGGACGGGCCGTTGACGTTGCGTAACCGCGCGCTGCTGGAATTGTTGTACTCCACCGGATCACGGATCTCCGAGGCAGTCGGCCTGGACGTCGACGACGTCGACACGCACGCCCGGTCGGTGTTGCTGCGGGGCAAGGGCGGTAAGCAGCGGCTGGTGCCGATCGGACGTCCGGCCGTGCAGGCGTTGGACGCCTACCTGGTGCGGGGACGTCCCGACCTGGCCCGACGCGGCCGCGGCACCCCGGCGACCTTTCTCAACGCCCGGGGCGGGCGGTTGTCCCGGCAGAGCGCGTGGCAGGTCCTGCAGGATTCCGCCGAGCGTGCCGGCATCACCTCAGGGGTGTCGCCGCACATGCTGCGGCACTCGTTCGCCACCCACCTGCTCGAGGGCGGTGCGGATGTCCGCGTGGTGCAGGAGTTGCTGGGCCACGCGTCGGTGACCACGACGCAGATCTACACGCTGGTCACGGTGCATGCGCTGCGCGAGGTGTGGGCCGGCGCGCACCCCCGCGCCCAGTAGCTCCCTTACTCTCGCGAGCAGACGCAAAAGCCCCCTTTGGCAGCGCAAATAAGGGGCTTTTGCGTCTGCTCGCGAGGGAACCTACCCCAGATATTCGGACTCGAGCACCAGGTCGGACACCATGGACTGGTATTCCAGATGGGTCTTGTGCTCGACCGTTCGCCACGACTTGCCTTCGTGTTCGCGCATGTAGGCGCGATACTGCGGCGCACCCGGTACCCGGACATTGTCGGCGACGGCGATCGAGCCGGGATGCAGCCAGCCGCGGTCCACAATGCTCTGCAGGTCATCGAGGTACGCATCTTTGTCGTGATCGAGAAAGAGAAAATCGATTGCCCCAGAGGCGAATTGATGCTCGTTGGCCAACACGTCCAAGGTGCGTCCGCCATCGCCGATGGTCCCGACCACACACGTCACCCGATCGGCCACGCCGGCATGACTCCAGATCCGGCGGGCGTTGGCGGCGTTGGCTTCGGCGAGCTCGACGGAGTACACCGCGGCATTGGGGGCGGCCCGCGCAATTCGCAGCGCGCCGTATCCCAGGTAGGTGCCCAGTTCCAGGGCCAGCGCCGGATTGGCGCGCTTGACCGCCGCGTCGAGCAGCTGGCCCTTCTCGTCGCCGACGTTGATCAAGATGGACTTCTCGTAGGCGAACTTATCGATAGCGGCCAGCACACCGTCAAGATCACCGGCGCGGGCGTTGTTCAGCACATATTCCACGGCCGCAGCCTCGCGCCCGTCGCCGATCTGGCCGGTTTTGGTGATGTTGCGCGCACCGGTGGCCATCCGCCAGACCGACCACCGGAGCAGAGGTATACGTCGCTTCAGGTCCATAGTGACCCACCATAGGCCCACACCGTGCAGCACGAGCGGCGTCGCTGCCGCGGTACAAAAGTGACGGATGTGACTGTCGTGACTCCATCACCAATACGACGATAATTGCTGGTCGCGTCGCCTGCGGGTCGGCCGGTACCGGCGGGGGCAGCCGTTAGACTTTCCAGCGATGTCCAACCAGGCGCCCGTCACCACCAGTCACGACCGGGTATGACCGACCGACCCGACAGCGGCCCGGAGATCGGCCTCACTGGCCGGCCGCCGCGGGCGATCCCGGACCCCCAACCGCTCACCGCCCACGGCCCGGCCAAAGTCGTCGCGATGTGCAACCAAAAGGGCGGCGTCGGCAAGACCACCTCGACCATCAATCTGGGTGCTGCCCTGGCCGAATACGGCCGACGGGTGTTGCTGGTGGATATGGACCCGCAGGGCGCATTGTCGGCGGGTCTCGGTGTGCCGCACTGGGAGTTGGACAAGACGGTCTACAACCTGCTGGTCGAGCCGCGAACGTCGATCGACAATGTGCTGATCAACACCCGGGTCAAGAACCTGGACCTGGTGCCCAGCAACATCGATCTGTCCGCCGCCGAAATCCAGCTGGTCAACGAAGTGGGCCGGGAGCAAACGCTGAACCGGGCACTGTACCCGGTGCTGGACCGCTACGACTACGTCCTCATCGACTGCCAGCCCTCGCTGGGGCTGCTCACTGTCAACGGATTGGCCTGCTCGGAAGGCGTGGTGATCCCGACCGAGTGTGAGTTCTTCTCGCTGCGCGGGCTGGCGTTGCTCACCGACACCGTGGACAAGGTGCGTGACCGGCTGAACCCCAAGTTGGACATCAGCGGCATCCTGATCACCCGCTATGACCCGCGGACCGTCAACTCCCGCGAAGTGATGGCCCGTGTCGTCGAGCGGTTCGGTGATTTAGTGTTCGACACCGTGATCACGCGCACCGTGCGCTTCCCGGAGACCAGTGTCGCCGGCGAACCCATCACGACCTGGGCCCCCCGGTCCGGCGGCGCCGTCGCATATCGGGCCTTGGCGCGCGAGTTCATCGACCGATTCGGCGTGTGAACGCCGCACCCGAGAGCGGCTACTCGGATGGCTTTCGAGTCCGGCTGAACAACTTCGAAGGGCCGTTCGACCTGCTGTTGCAGCTCATCTTCGCGCACCGGCTCGATGTCACCGAGGTGGCGTTGCACCAGGTCACCGACGACTTCATCGGCTACACGAAGGCCATCGGCGCCCAGCTCGACCTCGAGGAGACCACCGCTTTTCTGGTGGTCGCGGCCACACTGCTGGATCTCAAGGCAGCCCGACTGCTGCCCACAGGTCAGGTCGACGACGAAGAAGACCTTGCTCTGCTGGAGGTGCGCGACCTGCTGTTCGCGCGGCTGCTGCAGTACCGCGCGTTCAAGCACGTCGCGGAGATGTTCGCCGAACTGGAGGCGACCGCGCTGCGCAGCTACCCCCGAGCGGTGTCGCTGGAGAATCGCTTCGCGAGCCTGCTACCAGAGGTGATGCTCGGCGTCGACGCCGCGAAGTTCGCCGAGATCGCGGCCATCGCGTTCACGCCGCGCCCGGTTCCGACGGTGGGCGTCGGGCATCTGCACGTGCAAACGGTGTCGGTGCCCGAACAGGCCCGGCACATTCTGGCGATGTTGGAGAGCCGGGGTAATGGGCAGTGGGCGTCGTTCTCCGAGTTGGTCGCCGACTGCACGGTGCCGGTCGAGATCGTCGGGCGCTTCCTGGCGCTGCTCGAACTGTATCGCTCTCGGGCGGTAGCATTCGACCAGTCCGAGCCCCTCGGCGTGCTTCACGTGTCGTGGACCGGGGAGCGGCCCAGCAGCGAAGTTTTATTAGAAACGCGAGACCATGACTGACCAGACGCCCGATCTGGACGCTGGCATCCCGGACATCGCTGAGCCGGTGGAACTCGATCCGGATGAACTCGGCCGAGTGCTGGAGTCGCTGCTGTTGGTGGTAGACACGCCGGTGACCGCGGAGGCCCTGGCGTCGGCGACCGAGCAACCGGTCTACCGGATCACCGCCAGATTGGAACAGCTGGCCGACGAACTCACCACGCGTGACAGCGGCATCGATCTGCGGCACAACAGCGAGGGCTGGCGGCTGTACACCCGCGCCCGGTTCGCGCCCTACGTCGAGAAGCTGTTGCTCGACGGTGCGCGGACCAAGCTGACCCGCGCCGCCCTGGAGACGCTGGCAGTGGTGGCCTACCGCCAGCCGGTGACGCGCGCGCGCGTCAGCGCGGTGCGCGGGGTGAACGTCGATGCGGTGATGCGTACGTTGTTGGCGCGCGGGCTGATCACCGAGGTCGGCAGCGACGAAGACACCGGTGCGATGACCTTCGCCACCACCGAATTGTTCTTGGAGCGTTTGGGATTGACCTCATTGACGGAATTGCCGGATATCGCGCCGCTGCTTCCCGACGTCGACACCATCGACGACATCAGCGACTCGCTGGACAGCGAACCCCGGTTCATCAAACTCGGCGGCGGCCCGTCGACCGATCAGGCATTGAGCTTCGACGTGGATCACGACTGATGGTCGAATTCGAGGAGCCGCAGGGCACCCGCCTGCAAAAGGTGTTGTCGCAGGCGGGAATTGCGTCGCGGCGCGCAGCCGAGAAGCTGATCATGGAGGGTCGCGTCGAGGTGGATGGTCGGGTGGTGACCGAGCTGGGCACCCGGGTCGATCCGGACGCATCGGTGATCCGCGTCGACGGAGCCAGGGTCGTGCTCGACGACTCACTGGTCTATCTGGCCTTGAACAAGCCCCGCGGCATGCACTCCACCATGTCCGACGACCGCGGCCGGGCCTGCATCGGCGACCTGATCGAGCGAAAGGTCCGCGGCAACAAGAATCTTTTCCATGTGGGTCGGCTGGACGCCGACACCGAAGGCCTGATTCTGTTGACCAATGACGGCGAACTGGCGCACCGGTTGATGCACCCCTCGCACGAGGTCCCGAAGACTTACCTTGCCACCGTGACGGGTTCGGTGCCGCGGGGATTGGGCAAGCAGCTGCGCGCCGGAATCGACTTGGACGATGGTCCGGTCCGGGTCGACGATTTCGCGGTGGTCGACGCGATACCCGGCAAGTCGCTGGTGCGGGTGACGCTGCACGAAGGACGCAACCGCATCGTTCGACGCATGCTGGCCGCAGTGGGTTATCCGGTGGAAGCGTTGGTGCGCACCGACATCGGCCCGGTGACGTTGGGCAAGCAGCGTCCCGGTTCGGTGCGGGCGTTACGGCAGGACGAGATCGGGCAACTGTATAAGGCGGTGGGATTGTGACGGTTGTCGCCATCGACGGTCCTGCCGGTACCGGAAAGTCCTCCGTCGCAAGGGGATTGGCGCGTGGTTTGGATGCCCGCTTCCTCGACACCGGGGCGATGTACCGGATCGTGACGCTGGCCGTGCTGCGCCAGGGCATCGATCCCGCTGATACTCAGGCAGTCGGCGAATGCGCCTCAGAGGTGCAGTTGTCGGTGGGATATGACCCGGGTGTCAGCAGCTTTCGACTCGCCGGAGAGGATGTGTCGTCGCAGATCCGCGGTGACGACGTCACCCGCGCGGTGTCGGCGGTGTCGGCGGTGCCCGCTGTGCGTACCCGACTGGTCGATCTGCAGCGCCAGATGGCGCAAGCACCGGACACCATCGTGGTCGAGGGGCGCGACATCGGCACCGTGGTGTTCCCCGACGCGTCGGTCAAGATCTTCCTGACCGCCTCGGCGGAAACCCGCGCGGAGCGACGCAATGCGCAGAACGTCAAGGCGGGCCTGCCCGACGACTACGAGGCGGTGCTGGCCGATGTGCGCCGCCGCGACCACCTCGATTCCACCCGAACGGTGTCCCCGCTGCGTGCGGCCTCGGATGCGATCATCGTCGACACCAGCGACATGACCGAGGATCAGGTGATCGCGCACCTGCAGGATCTGGTGACTCAGCGAAGCGAGGCCACGCGATGACCGAGGACGGCATCTGGTCTGACGAAAGCGACTGGGAATTAAGCGATTCCGAGCTGGACGAGTTCGCCGAATCGGGACCTGCACCCGTCGTTGCGATCGTCGGGCGACCTAACGTCGGCAAGTCGACGTTGGTCAACCGCATCATCGGGCGACGTGAGGCGGTGGTGCAGGACGTGCCCGGGGTGACTCGGGACCGGGTGTCCTACGACGCGTTGTGGACCGGTCGCCGGTTCGTCGTCCAGGACACCGGGGGATGGGAGCCCGACGCCAAAGGCCTGCAGCAGTTGGTCGCTGAGCAGGCCTCGGTCGCCATGCGCACTGCCGACGCAGTGATCCTCGTCGTGGACGCCACCGTGGGCGCTACCGCCGCGGACGAGGCCGCCGCGCGCATCCTGCAGCGTGCCGGAAAGCCGATTTTCCTGGCCGCCAACAAGGTTGACAGCGACAGAAGCGAATCCGACGCCGCCGCGCTGTGGTCGTTGGGACTCGGCGAGCCCCACGCGATCAGTGCCATGCACGGTCGCGGGGTCGCCGACCTGCTGGACGCGGTGCTGGCGGCGCTGCCCGAGGTGGCCGAGGCGGGGTCGCAGAGCGGCGGACCGCGACGGGTCGCCCTGGTCGGCAAGCCCAACGTCGGCAAGAGCTCGCTGTTGAACAAGCTGGCCGGCGATCAGCGTTCGGTGGTGCACGACGCCGCCGGCACCACCGTCGACCCGGTGGACTCGCTGATCGAGCTGGACGGCAAGGTGTTTCGCTTCGTGGACACGGCCGGGCTGCGGCGCAAGGTCGGGCAGGCCAGCGGCCACGAGTTCTATGCCTCGGTGCGCACCCACGGGGCCATCGATGCCGCCGAGGTGGTGATCGTGCTGATCGACGCCTCCCAGCCGCTGACCGAGCAAGACCTGCGGGTGCTGTCGATGGTGATCGAGGCCGGGCGGGCGCTGGTGCTGGCCTACAACAAATGGGACCTTGTCGACGAGGACCGCCGGGATCTGCTGGACCGGGAGATCGACCGCGAGCTGGTGCAGGTGCGTTGGGCGCAGCGGGTCAACATCTCCGCCAAAACGGGCCGGGCGGTGCAGAAACTTGTGCCGGCGATGGAGAACGCTTTGGCGTCCTGGGACACCAGGATTGCCACCGGTCCGCTGAACAGTTGGATCAAGGAGATCGTCGCGGCCACCCCGCCGCCGGTGCGCGGCGGCAAGCAGCCGCGCATCCTGTTCGCCACTCAGGCCGCCGCACGGCCGCCGACGTTCGTGCTGTTCACCTCGGGCTTCTTGGAGGCGGGCTACCGGCGATTCCTGGAGCGGCGGCTGCGTGAGACGTTCGGGTTCGAGGGGAGCCCGATCCGGATCAATGTGCGGGTGCGCGAGAAGCGGGGTGCGCGGCGCCGCTGAAAGCTGGGACACGTCGGCAAGGCCGAATTGGGCTGCTTTGACGACGTGGAAGAGGATCCGCCGATTAGCTACCTGACTACCGTGCCGCCGACGTTGGCTGCCGCCGCCACCGGATCTGGTTGGGTTCGGTTCGGCGCTCAGCGAGGCCGGTTCGGCCATTGGCGAGCTTGATCGAGCCGGACGTGCGGGTGTTGGTCAACCTGGGCTACGGCAGCCCGCACCAGGGGTGGTCGACCGGACCGCCCAATGTGCCTCCGTTCGGGCTGCTCCCGCCGCTCGCCCCGGGGGGGTCGCCGGCGCGCTGGTGGGCGGTTCGCAGCAGGGCGTTGGCGATTTCGCCCGGGAAGTCCGGGCGCTGGTGTCCAACGCGTCACCGTCGAGCCTGCTGGATTCGCTTCCGCAGCCGTCACTCGGGGTGATCGAGCGCATCCTCGCCTCACCGACCGGCGCCGTCCGACTTCGCGATGACGGCGCTGCTCTCCCTGCCCGCCTACCATGTCTCGCTGTTCGCCGACGGGTTGGGACAAGCCCTCGCCGGCGACCCGGTTGGGCTGATCAACGCAATCGGCAATCCGATTGCCGCTGATGTCGGCTTGTTCTCGATCGCCGCGGGTTCTAGAACGCTGGTGCTGGTCTCGGCGGCGCAGTCGATCCTCTCAGACCTCAGCAGTTTGTGACCGTCGCAGGGCCTGGCGGTCTCGCGTTGATGCTGCGGTAGGATTTCGACCTGCTGCCGGTTGACGCCGGCAGTGGCGGGCTGTGGCGCAGTTTGGTAGCGCACTTGACTGGGGGTCAAGTGGTCGCAGGTTCAAATCCTGTCAGCCCGACAGCAGATCAGAGCATTTTGATCAGCCGGTTCAGTGGCATGCCCCGGTCATGCCCCGACTTTGAGCGTCGGTAAGGGCCGTCGCTGGTCCTGACCCGTGTGTTTTTGCTTGGCGGTGGCAACAATCCTGCCGGGGAGCCCCATCTATGCGCAGATCAACGACACCTTTTGAGGCATCGGCGGGGTGACCCGTAGATCCGTGCACTGTTGCCAGCGCACGTCAGGACGGTTTCGGCACCCGTTCGCCAGTTACTCTTGGCGTCTAACACCCCGCAGAACCTCACTCCAACCCTGACACCGGGCAGGGTCAACACGATGACGCCGAAGTGGTGCGCATCAGGCTCGCAGACGTGCCTCGGTGGATACGGTCAACTCCCGCCGAGCGCCCGACGCGCCAGCGCCGCTGCCGCGGGACTTACGATGTCCCCACGCATCCAGGTGACGGGCTGATCGGTCACGTTGATCAGGACATCAAAGACGGGGAGTTGGCGCAGGGCGGCTGCAGAAACAGGCCGACCGTCGGCGTGGCGCCAATCGAGTTCGGTCAGCAACGCCGCCACCTTCTCGAACGGCAATGCGGAGTCGGTCGAAGCCGCCGCAAAGGCCAGCATGAGCAGGGTGGCTTGCGTTTCAAACGTCTTGTCGGACTTGGGGATCAGCCGACCGGCCAAATGGTCCCACAGTCTGTCGGGGTCACGCTGGGCCGCTGTCCCAGCCTTGGTCAATAGCAACGTTCCCTTGTGCTTGCGCAACAACCCCAAAGACTGCACGCCCCGGCGGAATCGCAGCAGCGGGTCGCAGTCGATCTCGCGATAGCGTTTGCCGATCCAATCATGCATTGCAGGAACGACTTTGGAGGATTCCCCGACATCAGCCGGCTTGAGATACCCAGCGCTCGTCAGCGCAATGCCGCCGTCCTTCGCGCGGTCCAGGAACCAGTTGTACGGCCGCAGATTATCGGGCAAATCAACCGTATCCAGCGACTGCGGGCCGATCAGCGTGAGCGCCGCCACCGTCAGGTCGTCACCGTGAGGGGTGTAGGTGAGCCGGTGAACCAGCTCGACCAGACGCTCATCGATGCCGGCTTCACGCAACACAAAGTACGCGCCGTCGAAGCCCCCGTTGACCCTTCCCAGATCAAAGAACGCAGGGTCGGCCAGCACCTGGGAAAGGCTGTCGGAGTCGACCAGATGCCCGCAGTCCTCTGGCGGTGCCGCGCGCTCACCGTCTACGACAACCGCCGCGGGACAGCCGGTTTCGGCAGCGCAGACCTCTTCCAGGCGCAGCGTCAGCTCCCAGTTGTCGCCGTAATCGTAGAGGTAGTGCAGGACATCACCGGGCTCGCTGAGGGTTTCGTCGAGCCGAGTGTCGGCGGCGGGCAGACCGTCATCGTCTTCGTCGGGCCACTCCTTGTTGTCCACGTCGTACGGGCACAGGAACAGCTGGCTGTGAAGGTCGAAGGCGCCACCGCCGAGTGAGAAGCGGTGCAGGTGCGAGTCGGTCCAGTCGAACGCCACCTGAAGGACTTGGTGCACCAGGTCCAGCGTCAGATTCGAGCGCAGATCTAGGCGTCGCCAGATCGTTGGATCGCTGTCGTCGAGGTGCACCCGGATCCGGTAGACCACGTCATCTCGTCGCCGAGCGCGACGCAGATCAGGGCGTGACGACTGCTGCGGAACCAGGCGAAGGTACGGACGCCCCATGCGACCCACCGTAGTGCCGGTGCCGGGCCGATCAGGACACCCGTTGGGTATGCCGTGATCGGTTGGCCGCGTAGCAGTTTTCCCCACATCACGTAGCCGATTAGGCAGGCGCCTTTCTTCGGGACACGGGTCAGCACATCGGCGTCGGGCAGGATTGCTTGGCAAGGTGATCTTCTGGTGCTGCCGCAGGAAAGAAATGATTTCTCTGCTCATGTTTACCGGTGCCAGTTCGGCGCGGATGCTGAACGCGGCAGCGGCGGAACCCGGTTGATGCGAGGTTTGACTGTACGGCCCGGTCAGTGATGCGGCGGCCGCTCGTCCCACAGCCTGCCTTCGTCGGATGCCTCCCGCATCTGCTCCTCATCACTGAACCGCTCGAAGTCCTCCGGCGTGACCCGCGGCCGTGGCCGATATGGCGCAGAAGGTGGTGGGGTGGAGGATTCGGCAGGCATGAGTTCGATTGTCTCTCGCCGGGTAAGCTCGCTCACCCGGTATCGCCCATAGACCAACTCGAATATCGGCGTGGCCATCAGCGTGGTGATGATCGCCACCAGCACCAACATGGTGAACAGCGTGGGCGTGATAATGCCTGCTTCCAGCCCGATATTGAGCAGGATGAGCTCGATCAGCCCGCGGGCATTCATCAATGAACCCAGCGCTACGGACTCGCGCAACGGCACCTTGTTCAGGCGCGCAGCCAGTGTGCAGGCAATCCCTTTCCCCGCAATGGAGATCACCAGGATTCCCAGGGTCACCGCCCACAGCGTTGGACTGTTGACCAGTCCGATCTGGGTGTTCAGCCCCGAATACACGAAGAACAGAGGCAGCAGGAAGGTGGTTACAAGCGGTTCGAGGCTGGCCGTGAGATGCCGCGCGAAAAATCCGGAGGGCATGGCGACACCAAGAATGAAGGCGCCGAAAATGGCGTAGATCCCAATGGTGTCGGTGAACCACGCACATGCCATCAAAAGAATCAATACCGCGCTGAGCGTGGGCGCGCTGACGGTGTTCTGGCGTTCAGAGATGGTTCCCAGCCTGGACAGCATGCGCCGTCCGACCGTCAGCACCAGCAACGTGTACACAATGCCACCGACTATCGCCACCACAGCCAGCGTGGGATTGCCCCGGTGAATGGCCAGCACCGTCGCCAAGATGCACCAGGACAGCGCATCGTCCGCGGCGCCGCACGCCAGGGCGAGGGTGCCCAACGGGGTGCCGGAAAGTCGTTGTTCGAAGATGATCCGGGCGAGCATGGGAAACGCGGTGGTCGCGATCGACGCACCGAGAAACATCATCGCCATCACCGGGGTGACGCCTTTTTCGAAGAATGTTCCGCTCGCCAGCAGCGGCCCAGCGACCAGCGCCCCCAGCGCGAGCGGGGTGAGGATGCCGGCCGCGGAGACGGCCGCGGCGGTGCCGGCGCGATGTTTGATCAGGTTGACGTCGAAGTTCAGCCCGATCAGGAACATGTAGAGCACCAGCCCGATCTGCGCCGCCGTGTAGAGCACGACGTTGGCCTGACCCGGAGGAAACAGGTCGTGTTGCACCCCGGGGGCAATGCGTCCCAGCAGCGAGGGGCCGAGCAGCACGCCGGCAAGCATCTCGCCCACGACTTGTGGTTGACCGAGTCGCTGCGCCAGCATTCCGACAATTCGACAGGTCCCCAGAATCACCGCCAGTTCCAGAAAGAAATGTATGGCAGTTGCTGCAGGCACAGGTCACGTCTCCTGGTTCGAAATGCGGGTAGCAACAGTTCGGGACCATGTCCGGCGATCTGTCGGATGCGGCAGTAGAACCCCTGTCGACGACGGCTTGCCTTCACCGGGTGAATGAATGCGGCTTGGTGTAACTTCTTAAATATTAAGTAACTGACTGAACCCGCGTGTGTGAGGGGGCCGTATGGATGTACGAACAGAGCTTTCGCAACTCAGCCCCGAAGCACGAGAAGCTCTGGCCCACCGGATCAGAGCGCGCCTTTCCCATACGGACGCCGCTGCCCCTGACCACGAGGTCGCCGTCATCGGCGGCGGGGTCGCAGCCCTCACTCTGGCACTGGAAATGAAGATCGTCCGCCCACAAACGCGGATCCTCATCATCGAACCGAACCCGCATCCGGTACCGGAGATCACCCACACGGTCGGCGAGTCCACAGTCGAGATCGCCGCCCACTACCTCAGGGACCGGCTGGGCCTGGCCGACCATCTGCGGGATTCCCAGCTCCGCAAGATGGGCTTGCGAATGTTCTTCTCGAACGCGGGGAACACCGACATCGCCCAACGGGTCGAGCTCGGCAGCTCCACCTACACACCCCAGGTGACCTATCAAATCGACCGCGGCAGGTTGGAGAACGAGCTGAACCGTCGGTGCCTGGCCCAAGGCGTCGAAATCGTCTGTGGCCGAGTGCGCTCCGTGAATTTCGGCCACGGCACCGGTTCCCACACCGTGACATTTCAGCACGGCGACGCGACCACTGAGACGACGGCTCGCTGGGTGGTCGATGCGTCGGGCCGGAATCGGGCGTTGCCGCGACAACTGGATCTGCGCCGGGCCAACGAACACAACTGCAACGCGGTATGGCTACGCATCGGCATGGAGATCGACATCGGCCAGTGGAGCGACGACCAAAACTGGCACGCCCGCTTGGTCGAGGGCGACCGGGCCTTGTCGACCAATCACTTGATGGGTGAGGGGTATTGGGTCTGGCTCATCCGACTCGCTTCCGGAGCGACCAGCGTGGGCATCGTCGCCGACCCGGTGGCGCACCCGTTCCACACTTTCAACACGCTCGCGAAAGCTCGGGCGTGGCTGAGCGAGCACGAACCGCAATGCGCCGCGGTGCTGGCCGAGCACGAGCACCTGATCAAGGACTTCAGGGTGATGAAGCACTACAGCCACGGCGCGAACAAGATCTTCGACGGACGTGACCGTTGGTGTCTCACCGGCGATTCAGGAGTGTTCCTGGACCCGCTGTATTCGTCGGGACTGGACCTGGTCGCCATCGGCAATGGCCTGATCACCGACATGATCACCCGGGACCTCGACGGCGAAGACGTGGTCGCACGTTCCGGAATCAGCGACTCGCTGTTCCGTTCGCTGACCGACATGTGGCTTGCCGTGTACTGCAACCAGTACCCGCTGATGGGTTCACCCGCTGTGATGTCGGCCAAGGTGATCTGGGACATCGCGTTCTACTGGGGCTTCCTGGGGTTGCTGTACAGCAATGGCCGTTTCGTCAGTGTCGCCGATGATCCCGAAGTCGTACCGCAGCTGCAGGGGCTGATCGACCTCAGCAATCGCGTGCAACGGTTCTTCCGGGAGTGGGCAGCAGTGGAACAGTCTTCTCCCGCATCAGGTTTCGTTGACTTATTCGCACCGCTGCAATTCATGGTCACGCTGCACACCGCCATGATGGGCGTTGCCTCTGACTTCCGCGCGCAATTCGACGCCAATGCCCAATTATTGCGCCAGCTGGCGGGCCAGTTGGCCGAGACCGTGATCGCACAACATCGCGACAGGTTTGCCGACGACGATGTCATGCGACAGGTGCAGGCGTGGCAACGGGATTCCTTTCTGCAGGAGCTGCGCGCCATCTACCGCCGTGAGCAACCGGGCAACCCGGTCAGTCAGGACTGGATTCTCGGCACCACACCCGCACTCGAATTCAGTTGACCCAGAACAAACACGAGATCCGGTTGCGCGGTGCCGGTCGGGTATCGCGGCGGCCCGACAGGGGAGAGGTGAACATGTCCGCCGAACACGTCACTCGAAAGCCCTTGGCGATTGTGGGGATCGGGTGTCGTTTCCCGGGCGACGCGCACACACCGGACACTTTCTGGCGGCTGCTGTGCAACGAGACCGACGCCACCCGCACGGTCCCGGAGACCCGGTGGAACGCAGCCAAATACTACGATCCAAACCCGGCGAAAGTCGGCAAGATGGTCACCCGCCGAGGCGGATTTCTCGATGAGATAGACCAATTCGATCCCCAGTTCTTCGGCATCTCGCCCCGCGAGGCGAACTTGCTCGATCCGCAGCAGCGTCTGCTGCTGCAGACCACCTGGGAAGCGTTGGAGGACGGGGGGATACCCGCGGAGGCGTTGGCCGGCAGCAATGTCGGTGTCTTCATGGGTGGTTTCACTCTCGACTACCAACTCCTGCAAAACCAGGGTCGTACCAGTCGCTTCCGATTCAAGACCCATTCCGCCACCGGCATGATGATGACGATGCTCGCCAACCGCATCTCCTACGCATTCGACTTCCGCGGCCCGAGCATGACGATCGACACGGCCTGCTCGAGTTCGCTGGTCGCCGTACACCTTGCGGCCCAAAGCATCTGGAACGGTGAATGCGATCTCGCCCTGGCCGGCGGCGTCAACATCATGATCGGGCCCAACACGGCGATCGCGGAATCGAAGAGTGGGTTCCTCAGCCCGGACGGGCGCTGCAAAGCATTCGACCAATCCGCTGACGGCTACGCGCGCGGCGAAGGCGGCGCGGTGGTGGTGCTCAAACTCCTCGAGCACGCTCTGCGCGACAGCGATGACATCTATGCGCAAGTCCTCGGCACCGCCGTGTCGCAGGACGGCCACACCGACGGCATCACCGTACCCAGCGCTGACGCGCAGCAGGCGGCGATCACCACAGCGCTGCAACGAGCCGGCGTCGAGCCCAACGACGTCGGGTACGTGGAGGCGCACGGCACCGGTACTCCGGTCGGCGATCCTGTCGAGGTCCGTGCCCTGGCCAACGCGCTCGCGTCCGACCGGCCCCCCGCAGATCCGCTGCTGATCGGATCGGTGAAGACCAACATCGGACACCTGGAGGCCGGCGCCGGGGTGGCCGGCCTGATCAAGGCCGCGCTGGTGCTCAGACACAGTTACATCCCCGCCAACCTGCATCTGGAAAACCCCAGCAGTCACATACCTTTGGCGGAATTCGGCGTCGAGATACCGCGCACCGGGCGCGCGTTTCCCGTCGGCAAGCGGCGGGTGGCCGGCGTCAACTCCTTCGGCTTCGGGGGCAGCAACGCCCACGTCGTGCTCGCCGAGCCGCCCGCCCCGGCCGGTATCCAAGGCCCACCTCGGCGGAACCGGCCGGCCGTACTGCCGATCTCGGCACGCGCCGAGGAGGCCCTGGCGGCGCAGGCCCACCGGTTGGCGGCGCACCTGAACGCCCACCCGGATACCACCCTGCACGATCTCGGCTACACGTTGAGCCGGCGGCGTTCTCACCTGAACTATCGCCGCATCCTGGTCGCGGGCAGCATCGCCGAAGCGCGGGAACAACTCCAGGCCCTCTCCGACGCTGTCCCCGTCGGCCGCACCCCGATCGCGCCGAAGCTGGCCTACGTCTGCACCGGGATGGGCCCTCAGTGGTGGCGGATGTGCCGCGACCTGCTGGACTCCTATCCGGCCTTCACCGAGAGTTTGTTGCGCACCGATCGCGAACTCGCCCAGCACACCAACTGGTCTCTGCTGGACGAGCTTCGATCCGATGAAGGTCATTCGCGGATGAGCGAAACCGAGGTCGCGCAACCTGCCAACTTCGCCATCCAGGTCGCACTGGCCGAACAACTTCGCGAGTTCGGCGTCACCCCCGACGCGGTGATCGGACACAGCGCCGGGGAAGTCGCCGCCCACTACCTTGCCGGTGTCCTCACCTTCGAGCAGGCGGTCCAGGTGATCTTCCACCGCAGCAGGCTTCAGCAACGCACCAGCGGGCTGGGCCGGATGCTCGCCGTCGGACTCAGTGCCGAGTCGCTCACCCAGGCCATCGATATCGCAACATTTGACGAGCGGGTATCCATCGCCGCGATCAACAGCCCGTCCGCGGTCACCGTCGCCGGCGATCGCGACGTGCTGGACGACATCGCCCGCCACTTGGACGAACTCGGGATCTTCAACCGATTGCTCACCGGCAAGGTGCCCTATCACACGCACTACATGGACAGGGTCAAAGACGACCTGTGCACCGCGCTGGACACGTTGTCGCCACAGGCCGCGGCCATCCCGCTGTACTCCACCGTCACCGGGGAACGACTGGACCACTACCCTTCCGGCGCCGGTTACTGGTGGCAGAACACCCGCGCCACCGTCCTTTTCGAACCTGCGCTGCGTCGCATGCTCGAGGACGGCTACACCCACTTCGTCGAACTTGGCCCACATCCCGTCCTCGCGGCATCGATCGCCGAGATCGGCCGAAGCCGGCAGCTCGACGTGAACGTCCTGGCCAGCCAACGACGCAACGAGGACGACAGCCGTACCCTGTTGAACTGCGTTGGCGCTCTGCATTGTCACGGTCACTCGGTCGCCTGGGACGTGCTCTATCCCCAGACGGGTGCGCGGCTGCTGAAGCTGCCGTCCTACCCGTGGCAGAACAAGCGGTACTGGAACGAAACTCAGGAAGCGGCCGAGGACCTGCACTACCACCCGGTGCACCCGCTGCTGGGGCAACCGGTCAGCGCCGTGCACCCGACCTGGGAGGCCGAGCTGAACACCACCATCGCGCCCTTCCTCGCCGATCATCAGGTGCAGGGAAGTGTCGTGGTGCCCGCGGCGGTGTATATCGAGATCGCCCTGGCGGCAGGAAAAGAAGCGTATGGATCGAGCGACTACAGCGTTGTCGACCTCTCGCTGCACCGTGCCCTGATCCTGGACGCAACCTGCGATCCAATCCTGCGGACCACCCTCAACCGGGGCACCGGCGCTATCGAGTTCGCCGCGTTCACAGCCACCGCCGGCGGAGAAATGAGCTGGACGATCACCGCGACAGCAGCGCTGAATACGCTGTCGCGCGCCCCTGGCCGCGACGACAACGCCAGCAGCACCGAGCAGGCGACAACGATCGACGGCGACGAGTTCTACACCCGAGCCCGCGCCGCGGGGTTCGACTACGGCGAGGCGTTTCAGACCGTTACCGGCATCACCTCCGGAGACGGGTGGGCCATCGCCCAGATCACCTTGCCCGCCACGATCATTCAGGACGTGGATGCCTACCGCTTCCACCCGGCACTCATCGACGGCGCCTTCCAGACATTGCTCGGCACACCGCTGTACAGCCAGAACAACGATGGCAGTCCCTACCTGCCGACCCGAATCCGGCGCAGCGCCATCTACGGTCCCCCCGAGAAGGTCATGGCCGTACACGCACGTGTCACCTCGGCAACCACCGACGAGATCGAATGCGACCTCACGATCACCGGTGACGACGGCGAACCCCTGGCCGCGATCCACGGCTTCACCGTGCAATCGCTGAGCGCGTCATCGCGGATGTCGCCCGAACGGGTGGACAAGGGACTCTACGAGATTCAATGGGTCGCGCAGACCGAAACGAGGCCCGCCGCCAACGCGTCGGTGCCCGACAGCTCGTCCTGGCTCGTCTTGCTCGACCTCGACGGCATAGGAACCGCCCTGGTCGAACAACTGCACCGCAGTGGTCAACGGGTCCAGACGGTCATCTACCAGCCCGTCAGCGGACTGACCGAGATCGACGGCGGCTATGCGCTGGACCCGCGGCATCCGGAACAATTTCAGCAACTGCTCGATAGACATCTGGAGAAAGAAGGCAGCCTCGCCGGCGTCATCAACCTGTGGCCGCTGGACATCTGCGCGGACACCGGATCCACCGAAACACATTACCGGATCGGTGTTTTCACGATTCTGCACCTCATCCAGTCCTTCGCCGCACACGACGCCATCCAGCCCCGCCTCTACGTGATCACCGGCAAAGCGCAACCGGCGCCGGACACCGATGCGATCGCCGTCGACCAGGCCGCCATCTGGGGACTCGGACGGGTCGTCGGTCACCAAGAATTGGCCGGCCAGTGGGGAGGACTCATCGACATCGACGATGCCGGTGATCGCGAGCAGACGGCGTTGCGTGTCTGCCAACACATTCTGGCCGACAACCTTGATGACCAGGCCGAGGATCAGATCGTCATCCGCGGAGACGTGACGTATGTGCCGCGGCTGCGCCCGAGCCAGAGCCTGACCGAGCCATTCCCCACCAAACTCACGCCCGACGCGACCTATGTGGTCACCGGTGGGCTCGGAGCTCTCGGGCGCACGGTCGCGAGGTATCTCGCCGAACGCGGAGCCCGTCACATCGTGCTGCTCAGCCGCAGTGAGATCCCGCCGAGAAACCAATGGCCGTCGATACTTCCTGGGCACCGGCATCACGACACCGTCAGCAACCTGGCACAGATCGAGCGCCTCGGTGCCCAGGTGAGCACTGCCCGGGTCGACATCACCGACGCCGATCAGGTGCAATCGTGGCTCAGTGACCACGTCCGGCAAGGCGGCCGGCCGGTGCGTGGAATCGTGCACGCCGCGGGATGTGTCAACGATCAGCTCCTGGTGAACATGACCGAACCGGACTTCACGCGGGTCATGGCTCCGAAGGTCACCGGTACCCGGGTGCTGCACAACGCTTTTCGCGGTCACGACCTGGAGTTCTTCGTCCTGTTCGGGTCCGCCGGCTCGGTTATCGCCGCACCCGGTCAAGGAAACTACGCTGCCGCCAACGCTTTCCTCGACGCATTCGCGCACCTGCGGCAGGCCGAGGGACTGCCCGCTCTCACCATCGGGTGGGGTCCGTGGTCAGTGGGAATGGTCGAAGAGCTGAAGCTGGAAAAGGTCTACGCCCAGCGCGGCATCGAGCTCATCACGCCCGCCGCCGGCGCCCGGATCCTCGATCGGCTCATCACGCAGAGGACCCCCAACGTGGTCGCGATCAGCGCCGACTGGATGCGAGCCCGTCGCGCCGGCTTCGGCGGCCGGCTTCCCGCAATGTTCGCCGATCTGGGAACGACCGAAGCGACGGTCGATCAGGATCCCGACACCACGATGATCGACTCGCTGACCGGCCGCCCCGAAGCCGAGAGACTCGAGGCGGTGGCAGACCACGTTCGGCAGGTGGTGGCCGCCGTCTTCGAAGTCGCGGCCGGCGATATCGGCCCCGACGACATCCTCAACGACATCGGCCTGGACTCGATGATGGCCATGGATTTCCGGGCCCGGATCAGTGCGATGTTCGGTATCGAACTTCCGGTGCTGGAACTGCTCAGAGGTGTCAGCGTCAACTCGCTGGCCGCGCGGATACTGGCCGACCTGCATCTGGACGGCGCCAGCTCATTGCCGGACACCGAAACGCAACCGGAGCCGCGCGCTGCGGACGACGTGGAGCATCTCCTGGAAAGCCTGTCCGACGCCGACCTGCGGGCATTGCTGGCTGAACTTGAGCAATCACCTGACGATCCCGAGCCGGGACGTTCGTAGTGGTGAATTCCACAGTGCGTCAATCAGATAAGTCGTCCGCAGTGCAGGTGCGGGGTCTGTCGAAGGCCTATGGAACGTTGCAGGCCGTGCAGGATCTGGACCTCGACGTCGGGTACGGGGAGATCTTTGCGATCCTCGGCCCCAACGGCGCCGGCAAGTCGACGACCATCGAAATACTGGAGGGCCATCGGCGCCGGGACCGCGGATCGGTGCGGGTCCTGGGCGAAGATCCCGACGCCTCAGGCCGGAGCTGGCGCGCCAAGATCGGCATAGTGCTGCAGGAAGCCAGCGACTTCGGGATGCTCAAAGTGTCTGAAACGGTGGACATGTTCGCCAAATGCTATGCGCGGAGCCGGGTTCCCGGCGAGGTCCTCGAGCTCGTCGGACTCGCGTCGGCGTCCCAATCGAAGGTGCGAAATCTGTCCGGGGGACAGCGCCGCCGGCTCGATGTGGCACTCGGGATCGTCGGGATGCCCGAACTCCTTTTCCTGGATGAGCCGACGACCGGGTTCGATCCAGAAGCCAGGAGGCGCTTCTGGGAACTGATCCGGCTGCTGGCGCGCGACGGCACCACCATCCTGCTCACCACCCATTACCTCGACGAAGCCGCCACCCTGGCAGACCGCGTCGCCGTCATCGCCGGCGGCCGGGTGGTCGCAGTCGATTCACCGGCCAAGCTGACCGAACACGTCGATACGGCTGCGACTGTCCAGTGGGTGGAGGGCGGTCAAGTGCATGTGGAGAAGACGGATCACCCCACTGAGTTGATCAGACAGCGGTCGACGGACGGCGCCGAGCTGGCCCAGCTGACCGTCTCCCGGCCCACCCTGGAGGACGCCTACCTGCAATTGATCGGTTCGGGTCGATGAGTGTCGACGACGTCCGGAAAACCTCACCGGTGCCATACCGCGCGACCGGGCACGCCTCGACGCTGCCGTCGCCGCTTCGGATCGGGTTGTCGCGGGCCGTCCCCGAATTGAAGATGTTTTACCGCCGGCCCGAGCAAGTGGTGTTGACCTTTTCGATGCCGGCAGTGATCTGCATCCTGTTGGGTTCGATCTTCTCGGCGAAACTGCCCAACAGCGATACCAGCACCGGCGCGGTGATCGCGGCGAGCATGCTCGCCTACGGAATCCTGTCGACTTCGTTCATCAATCTCGGCATCAGCATTGCTGCCGACCGCGACACCGGTGCCCTGCGGCGACTTCGCGGCACACCGACGACGGCGGCTTCATACTTCGTCGGCAAGATTCTGCTGGTGACGGTCGCCAGTCTGGCGGAGGCGGTCGTGCTGCTGGCGGTGGGGGTGCTCGGCTTCGGACTTCGGCTCCCGGCAGATGTGTTCGGCTGGTTCACCCTGTCCTGGGTGTTCGTCCTGGGGATCGTAAGTTGTTCCCTGCTCGGCATATTCGTCAGCAACTTCGCCAGCAACGCGGTCTCGGCGGCGGTATTGACCAACGGTCCGGCGGTGGGCCTGCAATTCGTGTCCGGCACTTACGTGCCGCTCATGGCACTGCCGACGTGGATGCTGGCGGTGGGCTCCATCTTCCCGGTCAAGTGGATGGCGCAAGGCTTCCGGTCGGTGTTGCTGCCTGCGGACATGGTGATCTTCGAACCGGCCGGCAACTGGGAGTACTGGCGCATATTTCTGGTGCTTGCGGCGTGGAGCGTCGGAGGGCTGATCGCCTGCCTCGCCGTCTTCCGCTGGTCGGACAAGCACTGACGTTCCCGCGGCAAGGGTGTTAGATCGTGGTGTGGACGCGGAACCTGGCAGGGCACAGACACTTTCAGATCGATTGGCCTCGATGCCGCACTACCATGTCGTCACCTTGTGTGACGAGAGTTGCCTGGATTACAGCGACGGGCTGACCGAGCCCGGTGCACTTGCCTATGCGGCCGACGTGATTTCACCGACCGCCGGTGAGCGTGAGCAAGGGTTGGAAGGCGTGTGGATCGTGGCCGTCGACCCGCAATCATGTCGGCTGGCGCACGGCAACAACGCCGACAAAGAGACCGAGCAAGCGCTGGAATTTCTGATGCGGGTCATCCAAGGTGAGCCCTACTGGTCGGTGTTCGGTTGACGTGAACGCGCAATGGCACGGGCGTGACGGTTCGGTGTTCGTCACCACGGGCATGTCCGGTGCGGGTATGAATCAACGGTGAGCACCCATCATGTGAATCTGACCCCGCAGGAAAATTCGTTGATCGGCCAGAGTCATCCCGATGCGCTGGCGCGCATGGACGAGAAGTCGCTCAAGGAACTGCAGAGCCGGCTCCGGCAGGCCCGCGAGAAGAATTTCAGTCTGCTACGGCGCCAAGGTGCGGCGCGGGTAGAGGCCGAAGGTGCCCGGGGCGCCGCTCAACCGGCCAACGAGAAACGCGGCGAGAAAGTCGAGATCTTCGACGAGGCACTGGCCCGGGTGACCCAGCGCCTGGAAATGGTCAGCGAGACGGATTAGTTACGGCGAGTTGACTATTGGGCGATGCCTAGCGCAGATAGAGCAAAGCGTTGTTACCGCCCTGCACACTGATCCGGCTTGCGTGCACGTCATCGGGTAAGTCACCCGGTGACCGGGCTGTACACGTCGAACGGATTCGAGCCGTGCCCGTGGGCGTGGTGTGTCTCGGCGCTGTAATAGCCTGGCTGGAACCGAGTCCGATCCGCGAGGTCGTCTCGACCGCCGACGAAAGGAAGAATTCATGGGCGACGTCGACGCGGCCGCGATTGGCTCCGAACGCCGAGACTGGATTCAAGAACACCTTGCGATGTACCTCGACTCGGGCGGAGCCCGAGGCCACATTTTCGACGTCAGCGCCGTCGGTGGCCGCGAAATCACGACCCACTGCCTGATCAGGTACACCGGCCGCAAGTCCGGCAAGACGTACGTCAAGCCGCTCATCTACGGCAACGTCGCAGGGGAGATCGTGATCGTGGCCTCTAAGGGCGGCGCCGATTCGCACCCCGAGTGGTATCTCAACATCATTGCCAGCGAAACCATCGGGGTGCAGATTGCGACGCAGGCCTTCGAGGCCACGTGGCGCGAACCGGAGGGTGGCGAACGTCACGACGTGTGGGAGTACATGTGCCACCTGTACCCGCCGTACGTCTCCTATCAGCGCTCCACGAGCCGCCACATCCCGCTGGTCATGCTGAAGCTGGGACAGCCGATCGACGTCTTCACGTCGAAAGTCGGTTAACCCCCTGCGAACCGCCAACAGTTGGTATTAACGCGTGCGGTAACGGGAATGCCGACGACATGACCAAGCGCATCCTGAATGTCGTCAGCAATGTTTCGCACTACGCGGACCCGTCGGAGCCGACCGGCCTTTGGCTCTCGGAGCTCACCCATGCCTATGACATCTTCGACGAAGCCGGGTACGAGCAGACGATCGTCAGTCCCAGCGGCGGTCCGTCGCCGCTGGAGCCGCGCGCGCTCAAATTTCCGTTCTACGACAAGAGCGCCAAGGCGTGGCGGGCCGACGAGTCGAAGATGGCGCTGCTGGAAAGCACTGCCGCACCCAACGAAATCGACTCGGCCGACTATGACGCGATCTACTTCACCGGCGGTCACGCGGTGATGTTCGACTTCCCCGATAGCGAAGGGCTGCAACGCATTACCCGAGAAATCTATGAGCGCGGCGGCATCGTGTCCTCGGTGTGTCACGGCTACTGCGGCCTGCTCAACACCAAGCTGTCCGACGGATCATTGTTGGTTGCCGGCCGCAAACTCACCGGGTTCGCCTGGTTGGAGGAGGTGGTGGCCCGGGTGAACAAGCTGGTGCCCTATAACGCCGAACAGGAGATGAAGCAACGCGGCGCCCGCTACGAGAAGGGTTTGATCCCGTTCACCTCCTACGCCGTAGTGGACGGGCGGCTGGTGACAGGCCAGAACCCGGGATCAGCCAAGGAGACAGCGAAGAAGGTCGTGGCGGCGCTGCAGGGGTGAGCAAGGCCGCTGAGGGCGTTCGTTTACGCAAGACCGCTCACGTGTAGCCGAGCCGGAGTTATGTTTGCCTCACGAGCCGTTCCGAGGCAGGCACCATGGCGACAGCAACAGACGAGGCGGTGCGTCTACCGCCGGCTCTGCGCGCGCCGAAACCGGTCCAGGGGCTGGCATTCCTGTTCGCCCGGCGCAGAATGGTCGCCGCGCTCGGCCGGCGCTACGGAAACGTGTTCACCCTCGACCTGCCCGGCTTTGGTCGCACGGTGGTGGTCGGCGACCCGGATCAGATCAAGGACCTGTTCGGCACCAGCCGGGAGCTGCTGGGCCGCTCCCGGCTGAATCTCGGCAAGGTCTTCGGCCCCGGTTCGATGTTCAACCTGTCGGGCGACGAACACCTGCTGCGGCGCCGGCTGCTCTCCCCGCCCTTTCATTCCGTGCACGTCGCGAAGTACCGGCAGATCGTCAGCGAAGAATTGCTGCACGAAGCCGCGACCTGGTCAGACGGGCAAGAATTCGCGGCCTGGCCGGCGATGACGCGCATCGTGCTGCGCGGGTTGCTGCGCGTCGTAGTCGGTGCCGAAGGGGCCGACCTCGACGACCTCGCAGCGTTGATGCCGCCCGCGGTCGCGCTCGGGGCCCGCATCGGGTTGTTGCCGCCGATCCTGCGCAAGGACTTCGGGAGCTGGAGCCCGGGTGCGCGCCTGCTGCGCAGTCGCGGCAAGTTCAACACCGCCATCGACGCGTTGATGGGCCAGGCGCGCACCGATCCACGTCTTGCCGAACGACATGACGTACTGGCGATCCTGCTGCGGGCCCGCTACGACACCGGGGAGCCGATGTCGGATGACCATATCGCCGACGAAGTGCTCAGCGTGCTCACAGCCGGGTACGAGACGACGGCGGCGACGCTGGCCTGGGCGGTGGAACGGTTGCGTCGGCATCCGCAACTCCTCGACCGGCTGACCGCCGAAGTCGATGCCGGCGGATCGGAACTCCTGCAGGCCACGATCTGGGAGGTGCAGCGCGCACGTCCGGTGTCCGACGTAGCCCAGCGACGGACCACAGCACGAATCCGCCTGGGGGAGTGGGTGATTCCGGAGGACACCACGTTGATGATCAATGTCCCGCTGGCCCACGGGTCCCCGGACAGCTTCCCGGACGCGGACTCGTTCAGCCCGGAGCGCTTCCTCTGTGGGCAGCCCAAGCCGGTGGGCTGGATTCCCTATGGTGGCGGATTCCAGCGCTGCATCGGCGCGGCCTACGCGAACATGACGATGGACACCACGCTGCGCACCTTGCTGCGGGAATTCCGGCTGGTTCCCACCGATGCGGACGGGGAGCGGCCGCGCGACCACGGCGTGATCTTCGCGCCGGAACACGGTGCCCGCGCCGTCGTCTACCGGCGAAGGCGGGCAGGTTTCGGCTCGACTCCGTGAGCGGCTCAACGGCAGGGGGAGACGGTGCATTCGCGCCTGCGGGCCGCCTGATCAGCGATACAGTGGCCTACGCAAGCGTAGAGGGGGGCTTTTGCAGGTACTGACCAGCAGAGAGGGTGCGGTTGTCGACGCGATCGCCGAGGCCTTCTTCCCGGCTCGCGGACCGATCGGGGTGGGCGGTAGCGCCGCGGGCGTGGTGCCCTATGTCGACACGATGCTGGCCCGGCTCCCGTTCGCCAAGCGCGTCCAACTGCGGGGTCTGCTGGTGGCGTTCGAGGTGGGCACCGCCATCACCAGTCGCGGCGGCCTGTTCTCCGCCGCGCCGCTTGACGAACGCATCGCCCGACTGCAGGCATGGGAGGACGCCGACCGATACGTCCAACGCGCGTTGTTCTCCGCCCTGCGTTGGCTTTTCACGCTCGCCTATCTGGCCGAACCCGCAGTGCAGCAACGAATCGGGCTGCCGCACAACGAAATTCAACCGCCCGTCCCGCTGCGACGGCCCGGCAGGGCACCGCGGCTAGCTCGCGGTGCGCGGGTCGTCCGCCTCGAGCGCCGCTTCAACACCGATCAGCTCATCACCGGCATCGAGATCCCGAAGTGGTTCGGCGTACTGGCCGGCGCCCGATTCCGGGTGAGCCTCCGTTATCTGCATCGGATCGCCTGGATCACCGGCTGGAGCGGTGTGGCCACCGCAGTAGGCACGGTGGAACGCCGCCGCTACGACCGGCGGATCGCCTCGACGCCCCTCGACCCGCCACCGATCTTCATCCTCGGGCACTGGCGCAGTGGCACCACCCACCTGCACAACCTGCTGGGCCGCGACCCGGACCACACCTATCCCACCGTCTACCAGGTGGTGTTCCCCACCGCGTTCATCACCACCGGCAGCGTCATCCCGCCGCTGACCGCGCGCCTGCTGCCCGACACCCGCGGCTATGACAACGTCGCCCAGGGCTGGGGTGAGGCGGCCGAGGACGAGATCGCGCTGGCCAAGCTGACCGGCTTGTCGCCGTACCTGGCGTTCATGCTGCCCGACCTGCTGCCCCGCTACGAACGCTACTTCGATTTCCTGCAGGCCCGCGAAGACGAGCGCGACGAGTGGAAGACGGCGCTGCGCTGGTTCGTCAACAAGATCCGGCTGCACTCCGGTGGGCGGCGCCCCGTGATCAAGAGCTGCGCCCACATGGCCCGGGTCCGGATGCTGCTCGATGTGTTCCCGGACGCGAAATTCGTTCATATACACCGTAACCCGTTCACTGTCGCCGCCTCCACGATCCACATGCGCAACCAGACCGACTGGGAGAACTTCCTGCAGGTGCCCGAAGTGGCTTTCGTCAAGAACCTGCCGACGCAGGTGGCGGTCGTCGGGCAGAAGCTCTTCGAGCGCTTCTTCGAGGACCGCGCCCTCATTCCGCCGCAGAACTACATCGAGGTGGCCTATCCAGATTTGTGCGCGCGCCCGCGCGAGGTGCTCGACGGCATCTACCGCCACCTCGACATCCCGCAGGGTGACCGCTACGACGCCACCATCGGCGGCTACCTGGACGGTCTGCGCGGATACCGGACCAACACGCTGAACATCGACGACGAACTCGCCGACCTGGTGCGCGAGCACTGGAAGTTCGTGTTCGACGAATACGGCTACTCGCTGGACCATCGATCATGACGTTCCACGACTTCGTCGAGGAGCATCTGCACTCCAGCACGCACCTGGCCAAACGCCACGTGCATCCCAAGCTGCTGTACATGTTCGAACTCGCCGGCATGGACGCGGTGTTCACCCGGGCGCAGGGTGCCTACCTGTGGACCGAGAACGGCACCCGCTACCTGGACCTGCTCAGCGGCGGGGGAGTGCACTTCATCGGACGCAACCATCCCCAGGTCCGTGCGGCACTGCGTGACGTCCTCGACATGGACCTGCCCAACCTGTCGGTCGCCAACGCGTCGGTGCTGGGCGGCCTGCTGGCCGAGCGGCTCATCTCGTTGGCCGGCCCGCAGTTCGCCAAGGTGGTGTTCGCCAACTCCGGGACCGAGGCCACCGAGATCTGCGTGCGCTTCACCCGTCAGGCCACCGGTCGTCGTCGTTATCTGTATCTGGAGGGGGCATTTCACGGCCGCACCTACGCCGCGATCTCGATGTGTGGTTTCGACGAGATGAAGATCACCGCCGATCCGTTGATGCCGACCTGTACTCCGTTGCCACGCAACGATATTGAGACGCTCCGGCGCGAACTTTCCTACGGCGACGTCGCCGCCTTCGTGGTCGAAGCCGTGCAGGGCATGACCTGCGAAGTCGTCTCGGCCGAGTATCTGCGTGCGGCCCAGCAACTCTGCGCGCAACACGGGACCGCGCTGGTGATGGACGAGGTGCAGACCGGCCTCGGACGATTGGGCAACTGGTTCGGTTGCCACGGTGCCGGCGTCAAACCTGACATGCTCACTGTCAGCAAGGCGCTCTCCGGTGGCCAGGCGCCGGTGAGTGCGGTGCTGCTGACCCAGGACATCTACGACCGCGTCTACGCCGCCTTCAAGTCCGGGCCCATCTATCTGTCGACCTTCGCCGAGAACAACCTCGCCATGGCCGCCGGGCTGGCCACTCTCGATGTGCTCGAAGACCTGGACGCGCCCCGGCGGGCGCGTGCCCTCTCGAAGAAGTTCCGCAGCGGGCTGCAGGAACTGGCCGACCGCTACGACGTGATCGACCGGATCACGGGGCAGGGCCTGATCATCGGCGTGGTGTTCAAGAATTCGGCCCAGCTCGGGCTGCGGGTGCAGCAGACTCTGATGGGAATCGGCGATCCGGGTGCGTTCGCGGCCGCGGTTCACATCGACCTGCACAAGCGCGGAATCCTGGTGCAGATACCGGGATTCAACCTCAACATGATCAAGCTGCTGCCGCCGGTGACTCTGGACGACGCCGACGTGGCCTGGTTCCTGACCGCGTTCGAAGAAGTGCTCGCCGGTTACCGCCGACCCGCATCCGGCCCGGTCGTCGGCATGGTCGGCGGTGTCACCCGCCATGTGCTCAACGAAACCCGGGCCCGCCTCGACGCGCGCCGGCCGGCGCTGGATGTGCCAAAACACAACGCGGCCAACCGCATACAGGAACATTCCGACTACCACCGTGCACTGGCCCTGGACTGTGACGTGTGTGTGGTCGGCTCCGGCCCCGCGGGCACCGTGCTCGCGCACCGACTGGCCGGCGAAGGCCTCGATGTCGTCGTCCTGGAGGCCGGCGCGGCCATGCGCCAGCGCGATCGGGGAGCGGAGGCCGGCGAGACGTTCGCCCGCTGGTTCTGGGAAGGTGGCATGCGCACCACGCGGGGCAATGTGGTGATACCCACGTTGCAAGCGCGATGTCTGGGCGGCGGATCGGTGATCAACTCCGGAATCTGTATGCGGGCCCCGGACTTCGTGTTCGAGAAGTGGGCGAGCGAACACGGCGTCGAAGGGGCTGCACCGGAGCAGATGGCCCGTCATTACGAGGCGGTCGAACGGTTCCTGGGGGTGCGACCGGTCCAGTCGCACGTGCAGGGCCGGCGCAACGACCTGTTCCGCAGCGGGGCAGAAGCGCTGGGCTACCAAGTGGAATCGCTACGGCGAAACGAGCACGACTGCCGTGGCTCCGGTCAGTGCATCACCGGATGCCCTTCGGGGGCAAAGCAATCGATGGATCGTCGCGGGGTGCCGGAGCTGTTGGCCGCCGGTGGCCGCGTCTACACCTCCGTGCACGTCGATTCGCTGCTGCGGCAAGGCAATCGGGTGTACGGATTGACGGGCACGGTGGTCGATCCCAGCTCCGGACGGCGGACCCATCGTGTGCGGGTCAAGGCCAAATGCACGGTGCTGGCCGCGGGTGCGTTCGCTTCGCCGCAGATCCTGCAGCGCAGCGGCCACCACGAGGAGGCCGTCGGGCGAAACGTTCGCATGCACCCCGGCATGATTGTGCTGGGCGAGTTCGACGACGAGATCGCGCCGTGGACCGGTGCGACCCAGGGCTACCACGTAACCGGCTTTCTTGAGGAAGGCATCAAACTGGAGTCGATCTGGGCCACCCCGTCAGTACTCGGCATGCTGCACCCGGGAACCGGTGACGAGTACGTACGCTCGCTGGCCGGCTACCGGAACGTGGCGACCTGGACGGTGTGGGTGAGTGGGCAGGACTCGGTCGGACGGGTGCGGGCCCGGCCGGGTGGCATGACCAGCCTGCGCTACGACGTCGGGGCCGCCGACGTGCGTCGCATCCAGGAGGGCGCGGCCCGGCTGGCCGAGATGTTCGCCGCCGCGGGCGCCCGCAGCGTGGTACCGGGAATCCGTGGCTTGGCGCCCCGTTACGATGCGCCCCAGGCGGCACCCGCGATCCGGGCTGCGGCATTGTCTCCCAACGACTTTCGCGTGGTGGCCAACCACGTCTTCGGCACGACGGCGATGGGGGCAGATCCGAGTCGGCACGTGACGGACTCGTGGGGAGCCGTGCACGGCCTCGACGACGTGTACGTGTGCGACACCGGGCTGTTCCCGTCGAGCCCGATGGCCAATCCCATGCTCACCGCGATGGCACTGGCACACCGTCAGGCCGAGACGCTGGCCCATCGGTATCGGCGCTGACTGACGAGCATCCCGATCAGAACTCGGCGCGAGTTGGGCTCGACCACTGTAGGTAGTCCGCTACGCTACCCGGCGCATTGCTGGCGGCTTTGAATCGAAAAGCCAATGGTTACCTTCGCACCCGAGGAATGACATGTCAGGATTCCGGGTCGGCCTCGTCGACGTGCTCGCCTACTCGAGCATCGGCCCGCTGGCCATCACTCGCGCGAACTACCTCACCGCCGTCGCAGCAGGTGTCGATTCGTTCTGGGTGGCTGATCACGTGAACGCTCTGACACCCCGGTCGATCATGACGGCAAAGTATCTCGGCTCGACGACCGCGAAGTTGATGCCCCGACCCGACGCCGTCAGCGAGCCCTGGACGGCACTGGGATACCTGGCCGCCAAGAATCGACTCGCACGGCTGCGACTCGGAACCAGCGTCACCGACGCCGGCCGGCGCAACCCTGCGGTGACTGCACAAGCCGCCGCCACGCTGCATCTGCTGACCAAGGGCAGGGCGATCCTGGGCATCGGCACCGGCGAACGCGTAACCAACGAACCCTATGGCGTGGAATGGTCCAAGCCGGTCGGGCGGTTGATCGAGGCCCTTGCCACGATCCGGGCGTTGTGGAACTCCAACGGTGAACTCGTCAGCCGCGATTCGGAATTCTTTCCCCTGCACAACGCGATCTTCGACCTACCGCCCTATCGCGGTAAATGGCCAGAGATCTGGGTGGCGTCCCACGGCCCGCGCATGCTCAAAGCCACCGGTCGCTACGCCGACGCCTGGTTTCCTGCTGCGCTCGTCCATCCCGACGACTATGCCGCTGCCCTCGATGTCGTCCGGGCGGCGGCCTGCGACGCAGGTCGTGACCCGATGTCAATCGTGCCGGCCAGCCTCGTCATGGTGGTGACGGGCCGCAGCCGCGATGAGGTCGACGAAGCGCTCGGCTCCCAGGTCCTCCGCGCCTTTGCCCTCAACATCCCGGCCTCCGAATGGTCCCGGCACGGGTCGCGGCATCCATTCGGAGACGACTTCACCGGCATGCAGGATCTCATTCCGCAGACCCTCGACGAGCAGGCCGTACTGGCAGCGACCAAGAATGTCCCACAGGCACTGCTGACCGGCAGCATTCTCAACGGCACCCCCGATGAGGTGCTCGAACAGGCCGCTGAGCTACGCGACGCTGGACTGCGCTACGCCGTGGTGGTCAACATGAGCGCTGCGCAACCGAGTTTGAAGCGCGGCATGGCCGCCAGCGTCCCCTTCGTGCGGATCCTGCGACAGCTGCGAAAGCTCTAGCGACCGCCCGAACTGCCGTTGCCGGTTCCGCCGGAACGATCGACCTGAGCCGCGAGTAATTTGAGTCGATGTGATCTCCTTTCCCCGTCAGCTACACGTCGGGGCCGGCGCTATCGACGATGTTGCCGACGTGTTGGGCGCTCTCGACCTGCATCGCCCGCTGTTGGTGACCGACTCCTTCCTGACGGGCACCGGGGCCGCGCAACGAGTGCTCGACTCGCTGCGGCGGGCCGGAATGTCGGCCGCGCTCTTCGATCGCACCGTCCCGGATCCCACGACCGCCTCGCTGCAGGATGGTCTTGCCGCGTTGCGTGAACACCATGCCGATTGCGTCATAGGTTTCGGTGGCGGCAGTCCGATGGATTCCGCGAAGGCGCTCGCGGTGCTGGCGTACCAGGACGGTCCGATGCGCAGATTCAAGGCACCGAACAACTACGCGGGACCGGCCCTGCCCGTCATAGCTATTCCGACCACAGCCGGAAGTGGTTCGGAAGCAACGCAATTCACGGTGATCAGTGACAGCGACACGCACGAGAAGATGCTGTGTCCGGGTGTGTCGTTTCTCCCGGTGGCCGCGATCGTCGACTTCGAACTGACGCTGTCGATGCCCCCGCGGCTGACCGCTGACACCGGCATCGATGCGCTCACTCACGCGGTGGAGGCGTACGTCAGCCGCAAGGCCAATCCGATCAGCGATGGCCTGGCCCTGTCCGCGATCCGGCTCATCGCCGGCAACCTCGAGCGGGTCTACCGCGACGGTGCCGATACCCGGGCCCGCGAAGCCATGATGCTTGCGTCCACCCAGGCCGGAATGGCCTTCTCCAACTCCAGCGTCGCGCTGGTGCACGGGATGAGCCGTCCGATCGGCGCGCACTTCCAGGTGGCCCACGGGTTGTCGAATGCGATGCTGTTCCCGGCTGTCACCGAGTTCTCGGTCGGCGGCGCCGAGGCGCGGTACGCCGAGTGCGCGCGGGTCTACGGTGCGGCAGCTGCCGACGCCGGCGACGGGGAAGCGGCCCGGGCCCTGGTCACGGCGCTGGCCGAGTTGTGCGCCGAGCTGGAAGTCCCGACACCACGGTCCTACGGCATCGACCGCGAGGCCTGGATGTCGTTGACGCCGTTGATGGTTGACGAAGCCCTGGCCTCGGGTTCACCGGCCAACAACCCGATTGTCCCGACCGCCGAGCAGATCGAGGAAATCTACGCGCGCGTGTACGGCTGATGCGTCAACCGGACGCCGTCGGTCCAGGGGCCGACGCGGGTGGAAAAGCGGTTTGTTTGCATCACTCACCCTCGTCGTCGGAAGGTTCGGTCAGCTCGGGAGCATTTTCCCGCGTCGCCATCCCGCCCTCACGACCATGATCGGCCGGGCCGGGCGGCTCGTCCCTGGGCCGGTCGTGCCCGCTGTCGTCCGAGTCCCTGCCCATGCCCACTCCTACCTCCGAGCCATCTGTGCCAGCGCTGCCCGATGAGTTTCGCTGTGTTCCCGAGTCCATCTTGGTATGCGCTCATTGATCATCACGCAGAACGTGACCATAGACGGCTCGGTGGAGATGCTGGGGGATTGGTTCGATCCGCAGCTGCTGGACGACGAACTGACCGCCGAGATGCGCCGTCAGGACGAGACCGCCGATGCCCTGTTGCTGGGTCGGCAGACCTTCGAGGACTTCCGCAGCTATTGGCCACACCAGGCCGACGACGCCACCGGCGTGGCCGAGTACATCAACAGCGTCACCAAGTACGTGGTGTCCTCGACGATCACCGAACCGGGCTGGGACAACTCGGTGATTGTGGCTGGCGATCCGGTGCAGGAGGTGCAGACCCTCAAAGCGGCACCCGGCGGCGATATCGTCGCCACCGGCAGCATAACCCTGTGCCACGCGTTGATCGCCGCGGATCTCGTCGACGAGTACCGCATGTTCGTCTACCCGTTCGTGCAGGGCTCCGGACGTCGATTGTTTCCCGACGGCACAACGCTTTCCGGCCTTCGCCCGGCCGCGGCGCCGATGACGTTTCCCAAGGGCGTCACGCTGGTCAGCTGGAAGGCGTGACGCTCAGCGCCACTTGATGCCGCAGCCGATCGAGGGACGCTGGTGGGCCTCGACGGCCCGCCCGGCCAGCACCGCGTCGACCGCAGCGCGCACATCGGCCGCCGTCACCAGCAGCCCGTTCTTCGGCCGGGAGTCGTCGAGCTGACCCCGATAGACCAGGCGGCGCTCACCGTCGAAGACGAAGGTGTCCGGCGTGCACGCGGCCGAGAAGGCGCGGGCAACGTCCTGGGTCTCGTCATAGAGGTACCGAAACGTCCAACCGTGACGGCGGGCCTCCTCGACCATCTGCTCGGGACCATCTTGGGGATAGCTGACGACGTCGTTGCTGGAGATCGCGGCCATCGCGACACCTTGCCTAGCCAGGTCGCGACCCAACTCCGCCAGCCCCGCCGCGACATGCTGCACGTACGGGCAGTGATTGCAGATGAACGTGACGACCAACGCCGGGCCGGTCAAATCGTCCAGACTGACCGTCGCGCCCGTCGCCGGCTCGGGCAGCGAGAAACCAGGGGCGGGAGTGCCGAGGGCAAGCATTGCCGATTCGATGGCCATGACGGCCAGGCTATAGCGAAGACGGTGTTGACTCTGCGCGCAGGGCGTTGTCCACGAGCACTTCTGCGCCCCACGCGCAGAGTGAACGGCTCGGGCTATCGGCGCACGATCCGGATGCGGATCGGACCGCGCCACGTTCCGCCGGGATCGAGCACCGCACCGCGCTGGGTGATCTGCACGACGCCCGATTCCGCCAACTCCCGAGCCAGTTCGCGGGCATCATCCATCAAGTCGCGCCAGTTCTCGCCGCCGACGGCCCGGGCGGCATCGGACGGGCAGATGCTGCTGTCCGGACCGCGTGCCGCCGCCAAGTCGAGGATCGCCGATCTCAGTCGTGACCCGTCGCTCGTCATCGGCCGATCCGGTCGGCAAGGGCGTCGCCGACCGCCACGGCGCCCATCGCGTTGGGGTGCAGGGGAGCCGCCAGGTGCGTGAGCACGAACCCTTCGAAATACCGATCGTCGGGCGCGGCGCACATGTCGTGGCCGACCGACACCGGCCGCGTGTCGAAGAACTCGATCCCCTTCCTGGTGGCCAACGACTGCTGCTGGTCGTCGATTTCGTCGACTTTGGCCTGAAAATAGTTGGCGTCCGTCGGATTGATCGGCTGCTGGGCAAAGCAACCGCCCGGCCGGATGTAGGTTCCATACCCGACGAGAACGATCCGCGCCCGCGGGGCTCGGGCCCGCACCGCGTCGATCATGGCTTCCCACAACGGAACCTGGCGCCGGATCGCCGCACTGAATCGATCCGACCCGCCGCCGGCCAGGGCGTCGAAACAGGGCGGCTCGGTCAGCGAACTCCGGCGGCACTGCGCTGCGCTGCTCGCCAGGCCGACGTCGTTGCCGCCGATGGTGATGGTGATCAGCTCCGTGTCGCCGGCCACGGCGTCGATCTGCGCCGGTACGGCGCCCCCGCTGGTGTGCTGCGCCCGGACGGTGATGTCGGCGGTGGTGGCCCCGCTGCAGGTGACGTCGGTGAAATGGGTCGCGCCCAGGTGCCGGGCCAACACCGCCGGATAGTTGTTGGTCGATTTGAAGCAGCCGGGCGGACCGGCGGGATCGGGGACCAGCGGCGCCGCGGCCGCCGAGTCGCCGAGCGCGAGGTATTTGACGTTGTTGACCTGCAAGCTCGCGCTGGCAGGCTCAGAGCCGCGGTGCGGCGCCGTCGCACACACCGCCGCCACCGTCAAGGCCAGCACGGCCGCACCGCCACCCGTCCAGTGCTTGTTACCCCTCATCTCCCCAATCAGGGTAGCGAGGCCGGAAAATCGCTGCTGATTACGACTTGCTGTTGCGTTCCACCCACTGGCTGAGCGCATCCTCGAGCGCTGAGGAGGCACTGACGCCGGCGGCCTTCGCGGCCTGTTCGAAGCGCTCGACCAGATCGGTCGGGACCGTGGCGCTCACCTTGGAGCGTTCCGACTTCGGCTTCGCCGGCTGGTCGACCTGTACGTGTTTGGCGGCTGTCGCGTCCATCGTTTCGCGGAGCGCCGGGATTTCGCGCAGCAGGCGGTCGAGGTCATCCCGCTCGATGCGCAGCACTTCGGCGGGGCCGATCGTCGTCACCGTCGCAGAACGCAGCTTTCCCCGGCGCAGCGCAGATTCGCCGATGACCTCGCCCGGACCCACCACGGCGACCCGGTCCTGGCCGACATACACGCCCACCTCGCCGCTGAGCAGGATGAAGCACGCGTCCGACGGGGTCTGCTCCCGGATCAGGGGCCACGGCACGGACTGCGACGTGTGGTGGGCGGTCCCCACCAGGCGCTCCAACTCGTCGTCCGAGAATTTCTCGAACGCGGGGAACTCGCGCAGCCGACGGGCGTCCTGCTTGATCCGACGGGCTTCTTCCTCGTGCTCTTTCGCATCCACCTTCATGGGGGACTCCTGATCCGCGATATGAACCCTGACATCGAGGAGCCTACGTCGAAGATGCCGTGGTTCGGCAGGGGTCAGTGGGCTCAGTCCGGCGGGGTCGGGGTCATCGACCCGATGAAGTAGGTCTCGTGCCCGGTCGGGTACCCGCCGCCGTTGGTGGCGATGTGCACGTGGTCGTAGTGGTTGGCGGTTTCGTTGCCGAGGTCGGCTGTCCAGCTGCCGGTGCGGATGCCCATGTAGATCTTCTGCCGCCAGATCACGTGGTCGATGCCCCACCGCTTGGCGTTGGCCAGCGCCAAGCCGGCGATCTGGTTGCCCAGCGCGATGCCATCGGGACTGCCGTGGTCGGGGATCATCACGTCGATCGCCAGCCCACTGGGATGCCACCGCAGCGCGTCCTGTCGGTACCCGCCGATGGTGGTGATCTCGGGGAACAGCACGCCGATGGCGCGCGCTGCCCAGATGGTCTTGATCTGCAGGCCGCCCTCGGGGGCGACACTGGGCGGCAGTGCGACCTGGAAGTCCTGGGCGACGGCGGGCGCGTTGCCGGCCAGCAGGGCCGCTTCTTCGGCACTGGCGGTCTGTGGCGCACCCTGGGCGGGCGCGGTGGGTTTGCTGGTCGGGGCGGCGGCCGAGGTCTGCTGCGCGTCGGCGCAACACGGCGACTTCGGTGTGGTCTGCTGGGCGTAGATCATGCCGGCGGCGACGATGAGCGAGGCCACAATGGCCAGCCCTCGACCCCAGCCGTTGCCTGACCTGCGCGTCCCCACCCAGTGCACTTTAGTGTCGGATGGGACGCATGGGACAGATCTTGGTGATCTTGTTATGTCCGGCCGGGCAATTTCATCACCAGGCGCACCACCGGCAACAGCGCTTTCTGCCACAGCGGCGACGGCAGCCCGAACGGCGGATCGAGGTTGAACACCCGCGCGGTCGCAACGGTCTGCGATTCGGTGTACTTCAGCAGGCCTTCGGCGGCGTGCCGGCGGCCGACGCCGGATATACCCATCCCGCCCATCGGCGCGCTCAGACTGCCCCACGCGAACGCGTAACCCTCATTGACGTTCACCGTCCCCGAGCGCAACCGGGTGGCGATCTGTTCGCCTTCGGCCGACGACGCGGCCCACACGCTGGCGTTCAGCCCGTACTCGGTGTCGTTGGCTTTCTCCACGGCTTCGTCCACGTCGGCGACCGGATAGATGGAGACCAACGGCCCGAACGTCTCGTTGGCCGCGCACTCCATCTCAGGTGTCACGTCTGTCAGCACGGTGGGCTCGTAGAACAGCGGCCCGATGTCGGGGCGGGCCTTACCGCCCGCAATCACGGTGGCGCCCTTACTCGTCGCGTCCTCGACGTGGTCGGAGACGGTCTTGAGTTGACCCTCGGAGATCAGGCTGCCCATTTCGACGGAGAAGTCGTAGTCGGTGCCCAGCTTCATCTTGCGCACGGCGTCACCGAACTTGCGGGTGAACTCGTCGGCGATGTCCTTCTCGACGTAGATCCGCTCGATGGAGATGCACAGCTGGCCAGCATTGGAGAAACACGCCCGGATAGCGGCCTTGGCGGCCTTGTCCAGGTTGGCGCCGCGGGTCACGATCATCGCGTTCTTGCCACCCAGTTCGGCCGAGAACCCGATCAGGCGACGGCCGGCCTGCTCGGCGAGATGACTGCCCGTCTGCGAGGAGCCGGTGAACATCAGGTAGTCGCAGTTCTCGGTGATCGCGGTGCCCACCACCGAACCCGGGCCGGACACGATCGCGTACAACGCCCGGGGCAGCCCCGCCTTGTACAGCAACTCGGCGCACGCCAGGGCGCAGTACGGGGTTTGGCTGTCCGGCTTGAGGACCACCGCGTTACCCGCCAGCAACGCCGGCACCGAGTCCGACGCGGTCAGCGTCATCGGGTAGTTCCACGGCGAGATCACCCCGACCACGCCCTTGGGCTGATAGCTGACCGTCGTCTTGCCGATCGCCGGCAGCAGCGGTTGCACCTTCCGCGGCTTGAGCAGGTCCGCGGCGACCCGCACGTAGTAGTTGGCGTTGGCCATCAGGTCGACGATCTCCTCCTGCGCCGCCCACCGCGCCTTGCCCGCCTCAGCCTGCAGCAGGTCCATCAGGAACTCGCGGTTCTCGATCACCAGGTCGCGGTAGCGGCGGATGATCTCGATGCGCTCGTCGACCGGACGTTTCGCCCACTGCGACTGAGCCGCGCGGGCTTGCTCGAACGCCGACTCGACGTCGTCAGCCGTGCCGATCGGGATGGTGGTCAGCGCCTTGCCGGTGAAGACCTCGTCGATCGTCTTGGTCGGACGGTCGTCGACGTCTTTGATTGCGGCGAGCTGACGCAGCCGGTCGAAGACCTCAGCTGATGGTGCAGGCATGGCGTGACCTCTCAGGAACACAGGCAGTTGTCTGTAAACCCTATAGCCGCTTTGCCGACCGTTATGCGTCGCAATCCGCGCATTTGCGGGCGTCACAACACAGGCTCAGCGAGCGGACAGCTGCCGCGCGATCTCGCCGTAGCGTTCGAACCGTTCGGTGTCGCTGAGGGCGTTGTACAGCACGATCCGCGTGGCGATGCCGTCGTACTTCGCAACCAGGGCCTCGGCCAACCCGTCCCAGGTCGACTCGGTGGCGAAGACCGCGATGTGTTCGTCGGTGATCTCCGACGCCATCCCCTGGAAGTCACCGGCCTTCTGCCTGGCCCGCAACCGCGCGGTGGTGCCTTCGAATCCGGCCTCGTCCAGGATGAACGCGTAGTTCGGTGTGCTGGCGTAGAAGCTGATGCTGGTGCGGACGAGTTCGCGCTCCCGGCGACGCTCCTCCTCAGTGTCGCCGACGATCGTCATCACCGGGACGATCACCGCCACGTCCGACGAGGAGCGGCCCGCCCGCGCGGCCCCTGCGGCGACGTTCGGCACCAGATGGCGCGCGAGATACCCGGGTTCGCCGAGCGGGTGCACATGAACGCCGTCGGCCACCTCGCCGGCCATCCGCAGCATCCAGGGGTTCACCGCGGCCACGTCGAGCTTGGGGTCGGGGGCGTCGATAGGACCCGCACTCCACTGCGGGGTAATGAAGTCGAGGTCGTAGAACTCGCCGTGGTAGTCCAGCGTGCCGGTCCGGAATGCGGCGAAACACGCCTGCACCGCTCGCACGTAGTCCCGCAACCGGGGGCCGGGCCGTTCGAACTCGGCGCCGTAGCGCCGGACCACGTGCGTGCGCACCTGGGTGCCCAAACCGAGCCGGAACCTCCCGCCGGTCGCCTCTTGCAGTTCCCACGCCGTCGCCGCAGTGACGAACGGGCTTCGTGGGAAGGCGACTGCGACACCCGTCGACAAGTCCAGGCCGGGGGCGGCCTGGGCCGCGACCGCGACGTTGAGATAGGCGGTGCGTCCGGTTTCGGTGAACAGCAGCCCGCTGAATCCCGCCGCCGCGGTGCGCCGGGCCACCTCACCGATGTCATTCAGCGGCCGCGGAATCGTCATCGCATCCACCTGCACGGTCGAACCGTACATCGGTCGCCGGACACGCAGGATCGTGCCCGCTCTGCGCGCGTTGAATTGGCCCGTTAAGGTCGAAAAGGTGTGTGGAGCCACCGGAGAGGTGCGACTCGACGGCCGGGTGCCCGATGTAGCCGCGGTTGCGCGAATGGCCGACGTGATGGCACCGCGCGGGCCGGACGGGGCGGGCGTCTGGTCCCAGGGCCGAGTCGCGCTGGGCCATCGTCGCCTCAAGATCATCGACCTGACCGAAGCCGGCGCCCAGCCGATGGTGGACGCCGAGCTGGGCCTGACCATCGCCTGGAACGGCTGCATCTACAACTACAAAGAACTGCGCCACGAGCTCGAGGGCCACGGTTACCGGTTCTTCTCGCACAGCGACACCGAGGTTCTGATCAAGGCCTACCACCGCTGGGGCGACGACTTCGTCACGCACCTGCACGGGATGTTCGCCTTCGCGATCGCCGAACGTGACAGCGGCCGAGTACTGCTGGGCCGCGACCGGCTCGGCATCAAACCGCTGTACCTGACCGAGGACAGTCACCGCATCCGGTTTGCTTCGGCGCTGCCCGCGCTGCTGGCCGGGGGCGGTGTGGACACCCGCATCGACCAGGTCGCACTGCATCACTACATGACGTTTCACTCGGTGGTGCCCGCGCCGCTCACGATCCTGCGGGGGGTGCGCAAGATCCCGCCGGGTTCGCTGCTGGCGATCGAACCGGACGGCAGGCGCACGGCTACCACCTACTGGACCCCTGACTTCACCCGGCAGGACGAGCACTCCGACTGGTCGGAAACCGACTGGGAGGACGCCGTGCTGTCGGCGCTGCGCACCGCGGTCGAACGACGACTCGTCGCCGACGTCGCGGTCGGCTGCCTGCTCTCCGGCGGGGTCGACTCCAGCCTGATCGTGGGGCTGCTCGCCGAGGCGGGCCAGCATGGGCTCGCGACGTTCTCCATCGGGTTCGAGTCGGTGGGTGGTGTCGAGGGCGACGAGTTCCGGTACTCCGACATCATCGCCGAGCGTTTCGGCACCGATCATCACCAGATCCGCATCGGAACCGACCGGATGCTGCCCGCACTCGACGACGCGATCGGTGCGATGAGCGAACCGATGGTCAGCCACGACTGTGTCGCGTTCTACCTGCTCAGTCAGGAAGTGTCGCGACACGTCAAAGTCGTCCAGTCCGGGCAGGGCGCCGACGAGGTGTTCGCCGGCTATCACTGGTATCCGCCGATGGGTACGCAGTCCGCCGCCAGCCTGGCCGGGTCGGTCGCGGCCTACCGGACCGCCTTCTTCGACCGCGACGTGGCCGGTCTCCAGGCTCTGGTGGCCCCGGAGAATGTCGCGGCCGACGATCCCAGCGAACGGTTCGTCACCGAGCATTTCGCGCGCGCCAACGCCGAAACCGGAATCGACCGTGCGCTACGGCTCGACACGACCGTCATGCTGGTCGACGACCCGGTCAAGCGGGTGGACAACATGACGATGGCCTGGGGGTTGGAAGGGCGGGTGCCCTTCCTGGACCACGAACTGGTCGAGCTCGCCGCGACCTGCCCCCCGGAACTCAAGATTGCCCACGAAGGCAAAGGCGTGCTCAAACAAGCCGCCCGCCGGGTGATCCCCGCCGAGGTCATCGACCGACCCAAGGGATATTTCCCGGTGCCCGCCCTGACCCATCTGGAGGGCCCGTACCTGGACATGGTCCGCGACGCGCTCTACGCGCCGGTCGCCAAGGAGCGCGGGTTGTTCCGTTCCGAAGCGGTCGAGGCGCTGCTGGCCGACCCCAACCGCAGGCTCACCCCGCTGCGCGGCAACGAGCTCTGGCAGATCGCCCTGCTGGAGATGTGGCTACAGAAGCACGGTGTGACGGGGACCGCGGCATGACGGTCATCGACCCGTCGGAAAACCACCCCGAGGCGATCACGCTCGCGCTGCACAATGCGTCACCACCCGAGTTCGCCGAAGTGATGGCTCATAATGTGGAGCTCGAATTAGGTTGGGGCCGACTGATTTTCGGTCAGACCTTCAGCGACGCCGACACCCTGGCCGAAACTCTGCGACGGGAAGCGCCCGGCCGGCGCGACATCTGCATCTATGCGCGCGAGTCCCACGTGGTGGTCGCCAAAGCACCGGCCGAACTGTTCATCGACCCCAGCCACACCTACCGCCTGCGTTTTGCGGGACGGGCAGCACCCGAAGAACCACCGACGCCGCCCACCTACGTCACGGTGCGCACCCTGCAGGACGTGGGGGACGCCGACGCGATGAATCGCGTCTACGTGCGGTGCGGAATGGTCTCGGCGCCGGTCGAAACGATCTGGCAGAACCACCTGGAAGTGGAAGCGGTGACCTATCTGCTCGCCGTGCGCAACGAGGACGGTGCCGTGGTAGGCACCGTCACCGGCGTCGACCACGAAGTGCTGTTCGCTGACCCCGAACGCGGATCGAGCCTGTGGTGCCTGGCGGTGGATCCCGCCGCCGGGCTGCCGGGGCTGGGCGGGGCACTCACCCGGGCGCTGGCCGAGCACTTCCGCACCAAGGGTCGCGCCTACATGGATCTGTCTGTCGCACACGACAATTCCGCCGCCACCGCGCTGTACGAGAAACTGGGTTTCCGCCGGGTCCCGGTGCTGGCGATCAAGCGCAAGAACGCGATCAACGAACCGCTGTTCACGCCGCCCCCGGAAACGATCGACGATCTCAATCCGTATGCCCGGATCATCGCCGACGAGGCCATGCGCCGCGGTATCTGGGTCGAGGTGCTCGACGCCGAGACCGGCGAGATCCGGCTCACCCACGGCGGCCGCAGCATCGTCACCAGGGAATCACTGTCCGAATTCACCTCGGCGGTCGCGATGTGCCGGTGCGACGACAAGCGGCTGACCCGCCGCCTGGTGGCCGATGTCGGCATCACGGTGCCACGCGCACGCCTAGCGACCTTCGACGACGCCGACTACGCGTTCCTGACCGAGGTCGGCGAAGTCGTCGTCAAACCCACCCGCGGCGAGCAGGGCAAAGGCATCACCGTCGGCATCACCGCCGAACACGGACCGGGCGAGCTCGCCGCCGCGCTGGCGCGCGCCCGCGAGCAGTGCCCAGAGGTGTTGATCGAGCGGCGGGTGGAGGGCAATGACCTTCGGCTGGTCGTGATCGACGGCCGGGTCGTGGCGGCGGCGCTGCGTATGCCGCCCGAAGTGATCGGCACCGGCGATCACACCATCCGGGACCTGATCGGGGCCGAGAGTCGGCGTCGCTCGGCGTCCACCGGCGGGGAGTCGCGCATCCCGCTCGACGACGTGACCGAGGCCACCGTCGCCGAATACGGCTGGTCGCTCGACGATGTGCTGCCTGAAGGCACCCGACTGCGGGTCCGGCACACGGCGAACCTGCACCAGGGCGGGACGATCCACGATGTGACGGCACAGGTGAACCCGGAATTGTGCCGCGTCGCGATAGCCGCGGCCGAGGCGATCGGCATCCCGGTGACCGGCATCGACCTGCTGGTGCCGGACGTCGCCGGCGAGGACTATTACTTCATCGAGGCCAACGAGCGTCCGGGGCTGGCCAACCACGAACCGCAGCCAACGGCCGCGGCATTCGTCGATTTCCTGTTCCCGGGTCGACCGGGCCAGCCGCCGGCCTGGACTCCGGAGGAATCACCGGCGGTCTCCAACGAGTGAGCCCGGGCGGATGGCCCCGGCGGTGTTGTCGAGCGGACGTTCGTCGACAGCGGGGGATCAGCCGGCGGCAGGACCGAACTGGAAGCGGCGGCCGGTGACGACCTCCGGGATCACCCGGACATAGTGCGACTTGTCCGATCCCGTCCACGGTAGTACCTGCGCCCGGTCCGCTTCCTCGATCTGTTCGTCGCCGCGCACCGAGCGGGCGACGCCCCGGACGATCACGCTCCAACCCTGTGCGACGTCATGGTCGTCGACCTCGAACACCACCTGATTGTTCATCGCGGTACTGACCAGCTTGGTACCGCCTGCGGTCCGGAACAGAATCGTCTTGCGTTGCACCGCATAGTTCACCGGGAAGATCTCGGCCCGGCCGTCCACGACCGTGACCAGCCGGCCTAATGTCAAGCCCGCCAACAGATCCCAGCATTCTCCTGCCGACAGGATAGTGGCACCGGTGTGTTCGTCCAGACGTGTCATACCGACGAGGTTACTCAGCGTGACCGCATCGGCGCGGGTGCCGAAAGTCCTTTTCTGCCGGGACCTAAGCCGTGTCGGCTAACTGATCGCTGCATCCCTGCCCCGGTGACGTCCGCGCCGTGACCAGAACAGCAGTGTGCCCCCAACAAGAATGGCCACACCCGCGGCCACCGAGGTGACGGGCAGCGCGAAGGCGACGAGCACACAGCCGATCAATCCCGCCACCGGAATGATCCTCGGCGGCCGTCCTTGGTCAGGCCGCAAGGTCATCGCCGACGCGTTGGCTATCGCGTAGTAGACCAGGACGGCGAACGAGGAGAACCCGATAGCACCGCGCAGGTCAGTCGTTGCCGCCAGTGTTGCCGCCACTATTCCCACCGCGACCGCCGCCCGATTGGGGACCCCGAAGCGCGGATGCACCGCCGCCAGTTGTCGTGGCACGTGACTGTCCCGCGCCATCGCCAGCATCGTGCGGGAGACCCCCATCAGCAGCGTCAGCAGGGCACCGAATGCACCTGCCACCGCGCCGGTTTCCACGATCGGCGCCAACCCCGGATGACCCGCCGTCTGCACTGCCGCGGTCAACGGTCTCGACGTGGCGGCAAGCCTGTTGGGCCCCAACACCTTCAGTACAGCGACGGCGACCCCGGCATAGACTGCCAGCGCCAGCGCGAGTGCGATCCGGATCGCACGTGGGATGGTGCGAGCCGGGTCGCGCACCTCCTCACCCAGCGTCGCGATGCGTGCGTAGCCGGCGAACGCGAAGAACAGCAGTCCGGCGGACTGCAGGACACCACTCGGTGAAATGTCTTCTATTACACCGAAATTGGTGACATCACCGGCCTCGGTGACGGTCGCCGAAACGACTACCACGGTGAGCACCAGCAAGATCGCCACCACGATGCCGCGGGTCAGCCACATGGACTTCTGCACGCCGAGATAGTTGGCCACGGTCACACCCGTCACCGCCAGAACTGCGACCGCGTGCGCGTGCTCCGGCCACCCATACCAGCCGACGGTGAGAGCCATGGCCGCGCAGGACGCGGTCTTGCCGACCACGAAACCCCATCCCGCCAGGAAGCCCCAGAACTCGCCCAACTGTTCGCGGCCGTAGACATAGGTGCCACCCGAAGCGGGGTGTACCGCTGCCAGCCGCGCCGACGAGGTCGCGTTGCAGTACGCCACCACCCCGGCAACCGCCAAACCGATCAACAACCCCTTTCCGGCAGCCCGCGCTGCCGGCGCCAGTGCGGCGAAGATCCCGGCCCCGATCATCGAACCGAGACCGATCATCGCTGCGTCGCCGACACCCAGACTCCGGCGCAAAGCGCCGTCGTTGGCCTTCACCGTCGGGTCAGTCCACCGCGGCAAGCAGGTCCTGGAAAGCCTGTTCCATGCATTCGGCGTACCGGGCCGGGTCGGGCAGCGCGTCACGATCGGCGGTGGCGCTGATGGACAGCGTGCCGTCATAGCTAGCCACCACGTGACACAGGTTCAAACCCCCGATCAGTGGGCCCAGGCCTGCGGCGCGCAGCAGCCGGGCACCGTGGAAGAAGATCGGCACGGTGGGTCCCGGCACGTTGGTGACGGTCGTGTTGGCGACGGTCGGACCGGAGAAGGGCAGCACGCTGGCGGCTTTCGCGGTCACTCCGAGCAGTGCTGTCGGCAGGGTCGCCACCAGCTCGAGCACCTGTGTCCGGGTCGACTGCTCGGACTCCGTACGACTCTGCGCGGTAGCCTCGGCGATGCTCGCGAGTCGTTCCAGCGGATCGGCGATGTCGGTCCCGAGTGTCTGCAGCCGGCCGAACAACATGTTTCCGTTGCTGCCGCTGTCAGCCGCGTCGCGCAGCGAGATCGGACACGCCGCGACCAGCGATGCCTCGGGAAGCTCGCCGTGCCCGTCCAGATACTCCCGCAGCGCACCACCGACGTACGCCAGCGCCACGTCGTTGACCGTGGCACCGGGCACGCGCGCTTTGATCCGCTTGAAATCAGCCAGCTCATGGAACCGCGCCTCGAACACCCGATGCGGCGAAACCGCTTGATTGAAGCGGGTTTTGGGGGGAAACGTCGGCCTGCTGCCATCAGAAACCAGTCCGCCGAACACCTTGCCGGGCAAGCCGATCAGACCCCGCACCAACTTCGGCGCATTCGACACCAACACTCTGCCGGCCCGCGCCGGGTACAACGCCCCGTTGAGCGCGGTGCGCGAGACGAGGTCGGCGGTCGACGGCAGCGACGCCGGCCGCCAGGGGCGTTCCGGGGCCGGGGGACGGGCGGCGTCGGCGGCCAGGTCGTGCAACGCCGCGATCATCTGCACACTGGCCATGCCGTCGACCGCGCAGTGGTGCAATTTCAGCGCCATGGCGAAGGAGCCCTTCGGCACCCCCGGCACGGCGTTGAGTCCTTCGATGACGGTGATCTCCCACGGCGGGCGGCGTAGATCGATCTGCCGGGCGTGCAGTCTGGCCACCTGGATGCAGAGCTGTCGCCAGTCGCCGGGCTGCGGCAGACCGATGTGGCGCACGTGGTATTCCAGGTCGAAGTTCGGGTCGTCGACCCAGTACGGCATGTGCAGGCCGCCCGGGAGTTCGGTCAGCCGACGTCGGAAGACATCGGCCAGATGCAGGCGGGCGTCGAGTTCCTCCAGAATCCCTTTGAAGGTGACTTTGCCGCCGGGGGCCGTGGACGGGTCGTAGATCAGCAGCATCTGAATCTGCAGCGGTGTCGCCGGCCCCTCGGCCCGCAACATCATGTCGTCGCTCCAACTCAACTGCTGCATAGAGATCCCCCTTCAGGGCACAGCGTAGGCCCTGACCCTCGCGACCGCCGCAGTGTGACGTCTCACGTTCGCAATCAACGCTGCCTCAGCGTTGACTCGGGCGTAACAGGATTGCCATCGAAGGTTCCTACGGTGGGTCGGTCTAGCGTCCGTCGAATCCTCGCGGACCCCTTCGTGACAAAGGAACTCCATTGAGCGGAAACGCGGTCCGCCTGCAGGCGATCAACAACGTCGAGGCCTATATCCCTCCGGCGATCAGCTTCGTAGCAGGTGAGGCCCCTGGTGAGATATTCGGCGCCAATGTCTTCACCAAGGCGGAGATGCAGGCGCGACTGCCCAAATCGGTGTACAAGTCCATCGTCGCAACCATCGAGAAGGGTGCCAAGCTCGACCCGGCCGTGGCCGATGCGGTCGCGGTGGCCATGAAGGACTGGGCACTGGAGAAGGGCGCCACCCACTACGCGCACGTGTTCTACCCGATGACCGGGTTGACGGCCGAAAAACACGACAGTTTTCTCGAGCCGATCTCCGATGGGCAGACCCTTGCCGAGTTCGCCGGGAAGACCCTCATCCAGGGCGAACCGGATGCTTCGAGCTTCCCGTCCGGCGGGCTGCGCAGCACCTTCGAGGCCCGCGGCTACACCGGCTGGGACGTCACCAGCCCGGCGTACATCCTGGAGAACCCCAACGGCAATACGCTGTGTATCCCAACGGTTTTCGTATCGATGACGGGGGAGGCGCTGGACTATAAGACGCCACTGCTGCGCAGCCAGCAGGCGATGGGGGTGCACGCCGAGCGCATCCTGGCGTTGTTCGGCCACCAGGGCCACAACAAGGTCGTCTCGTTCTGCGGGCCCGAACAGGAGTATTTCCTGATCGATCGGCACTTCTTCCTGGCCAGGCCGGACCTGATCAATGCCGGCCGTACGGTGTTCGGCGCCAAGCCGCCCAAGGGTCAGGAGTTCGACGACCACTACTTCGGTGCGGTGCCCGAGCGGGTGCTGGGCTTCATGATGGACACCGAGCGGGAGCTGTTCAAACTCGGCATCCCGGCCAAGACCCGGCACAACGAAGTCGCTCCCGGTCAGTTCGAGGTGGCGCCGATGTTCGAGCGGGCCAACATCGCTTCCGACCACCAGCAGCTGCTGATGACGATCTTCAAGACCATCGCCAAGAAGCACGGCATGGAATGTCTGTTCCACGAGAAGCCGTTCGCCGGTGTCAACGGCTCCGGCAAGCACGTCAATTTCTCGGTGGGCAACTCCGAGTTGGGCTCGCTGCTGGTTCCCGGTGACACTCCGCACGAGAACGCGCAGTTCCTGGTGTTCTGTGCCGCGGTGATCCGCGCCGTCCACAAATTCGCCGGACTGCTTCGGGTGTCGGTGGCCTCGGCCACCAACGACCACCGGCTGGGTGCCAACGAGGCGCCGCCGGCGATCATTTCGATCTTCCTCGGTGAGCAGCTCGCCGACGTCTTCGAGCAGATCGCCAAGGGCGCGGCCACCTCGTCGAAAGGCAAGGGCACCATGATCATCGGTGTCGACACGCTGCCCCCGTTGCCGACGGATGCCGGTGACCGCAACCGCACCAGCCCGTTCGCGTTCACCGGCAACCGGTTCGAATTCCGGGCGCCCGGTTCCGGGCAGACCGTCGCGGTGCCCATGATCATCCTCAACACGATCATGGCCGACTCGTTCGACTACCTGGCCACCATCCTGGAAGAGGCTGTCGCCGCCGGGGAGGACTTCGATACGGCAGTGCAGAAGCTGCTCACCGACGTCATCACCGAACACGGTGCGGTGGTGTTCAACGGCGACGGCTACTCGGAGAACTGGCAGATCGAGGCGGCCGAGCGCGGTCTACCCAACCTCAAGACCACGCTGGACGCCATCCCGGAGCTGATCAAGCCGGAAGCGGTGGCGGTCTTCGAGAAGTACGGCGTGTTCACCGAGCGCGAACTGCACAGCCGGTACGAGGTGCGGTTGGAGCAGTACGCGCTGACCATCGGCGTCGAGGCGAAGCTGGCGCTGGAGATGGGCACCACGGTCATCCTGCCGGCCGCGGTGCGCTACCAGACCGAACTCGCGCAGAACGTCGCGATCTTGAAGGCGGCCGGTATGGAGCCCAGTATGGCTGCACTGCAGGATGTTTCGGCTCCGATTGTGGATCTCACCGCGGCGCTGGCGACGCTGAAGTCGGCGCTGTCCGACCACTCGGCCACGTCAGCACTCGACGAGGCCGCGCACGCCCAGAAAGAACTGCTGCCGGCCATGGAGGCGGTGCGGACCGCTGCCGACACCCTGGAAAGCGTTGTGGCCGACGACTTGTGGCCCCTGCCCACCTACCAGGAGATGCTCTACATCCTGTGATGAACGTCGTCGGGTGTGGGGGCCGCCCGCAACCGCGGACCTGGTGATTCGCGTCCCCCACGCCCGGCGACCCGGGCGGGCTCAGTCCGCGCGCGGTTCCCCGTCGCCGAGTTCGGTGGTCCACGTACTCGGCATCATCGGCACGGTCGGGGCATCGCTGAACGGGTCGCCTGCGATGGTGGTCAGCCCGGCAGCGTCGCGAATTCTGGATTTCGTTGCGGTACCGGTGAATCCGAGCGGGCCGGCGCCGCTGGTGGATGCCGGGAACTCGTCGAGCGGGGGTTGGTCCGGTGACCAGTCCGGGGTGTCGTCCAGCGTCAGGTACTCGTCGCGATAACCGCGGTTCTTGACGTCGGCGCGGCGCCGGCGGCGAGCTTTGGCTTGCGCCGCCGCGGCCGCCGATGCGGCACTGGCCGCCGAGATGCCTGACGCCGGTGCCCCGGCGGTGGCCTTGTTGTGCAGGGCGGGGCCCAGCGTGGGACCGGGCCCGGGGCCACCGACCAGGTAAGCGAAGCTCTGCAAGCCCGCTGCCGGGGGAGCGGGAGCGGTGCTGGCCGCCGGGGTCTGTGCCGGCAGGCTGCTCGGTGCCGGAACCGCACCCGCGGTGGTGACGGTCGGTGCGATGCTGGCGACGGGCAACACGCGTTCTTCGACAGGCACCGCGGGCGCCTCGGCGATCAGGGCGGCGGGGGCCTCGGCGACCACCGAGATCGTGGACAGCGCCAGCGCCAGCGGGATCACCCCGAACGGCGCCGCTGCGGCGGCATACATGGGTGTCCCCAGCACCCCGAAAGTTGCCGCGTAGGCGAAGACGTAGAAGAGCGGTAGCCAGGTGACGGCCGCTTCGGCCGGGTTGGCGGCGAAATCGGTGATCAGCTGTACTACGGTGCCGAACGGGTCGGAGACCAGCCCTTTCAGTGCCCGGTACATGCTGGTGAAGTGCTCTGACCCGGCCAGCAACTCTTCGATGGGGTCGGTGGGGGGCGTGGTCGCCGGTTCGGCGGGTGCGGCTTCGGCGGCGAGGATCTGCGGGGCCTGCTCCGTCGGAGCCACCGCTGTGAGCGCGGATGACGACACCGCCTCGTACACACTCATGGTGGTGGCGGCCTGAATCCACATCCGCACGTAGTCCGCTTCGTTCACCGCGATCGGGATCGTGTTGATGCCGAAGAAGTTCGTCGCGACCAGGACCCCGTGCAGCACATGGTTGGCTGCCAGTTCGGTAAGCGTCGGCATCGCCGCCAGCGCTCCGGAGTAGGCCGCCGCAACCACCTCGTGCTGCGCGGCGGCACCGGCGCTGTTGGCGCTCATCTGGGTCAGCCAGGCCAGATAGGGCACGTGGGCGGCGGCGTACTGCGCGGCGGTCGGACCTGCCCAGGCGCCGCCCTGCACCGCACTCAGCACTGCGGACAATTCTGCGGCCACCCCGGCGTACTCGGCGCTGAGGGAATTCAATGCCGCGGCCGCCGCCAGCAGCGTTGCGGGACCCGGGCCGCTGCTCAACAGGGTCGAGTGAACTTCGGGGGGCGCACCCATCCAGGCGATCACCGCGCCCCGCCTCGGAGCGGTTCTGCTACGGAAGTGGCGAAATGGTGCGTCATCGGTACGTATCCAGGGGGCAGCGTCCTGAGCTCCTCAACTTAAGTTTGGCTACCCTTAGCTTATTGCACGTGAGTATTGCATACCCTGCGCACACCGAGGTCAGTTCTGGGCGCGTTCTTATGTTGTCTTCGCCACGTCGGCAACTCGTAAGGCCGCAGCGACGGTCAACTGCGCCCACCGCACGCCGCAACCATTAGCCTTAGCCCTGGCAGACCGCCGTGTAGCCGTATCCGCCAGCGGTAATCGCCGCAGGTGCAAGCGCGCTTCCGGATCGTTGCGCGGGAGTCGGGTGAGGAGTCGGCAATGGACGACGCGACCGAGGGTTCGCGGGAGGGCACCCGGTTCGGGCCGTATCTGTTGCGGCGGTTGGTGGGTCGCGGCGGCATGGGCGATGTCTATGAGGCCGAGGACACCGTCAAGGAACGGATCGTGGCGCTCAAGCTAATGTCCCAGACGCTGTCGAAGGACCCCGTCTTCCGGCAGCGCATGCAGCGCGAGGCGCGCACCGCGGGACGTTTACAGGAACCCCACGTGGTGCCGATTCACGACTACGGCGAGATCGACGGTCAGCTTTACGTCGACATGCGCCTCATCGACGGCGCTGACCTGGCCGCCATCCTCAAGCGGTACGGCCCACTGACGCCGCCGCGCGCGGTCGCCGTGGTGCGCCAGATCGGTTCGGCGCTCGACGCCGCGCACGCGGCAGGGATCACCCACCGCGACGTGAAGCCGGAGAACATTCTCATCAGCGGCGACGATTTCGCGTACCTCGTCGATTTCGGTATCGCCAGTGCGACCACGGACGAGAGGCTGACTCAGCTGGGTAGCACCGTGGGAACCCTCTACTACATGGCCCCGGAGCGGTTCGGCGAGACCGAAGTGACGTACCGCGCCGACATCTACGCGCTGGCCTGTGTACTGCACGAGTGCCTGGTCGGGTCCCCGCCCTACCGGGGTGACCAGCTCAGTGTGATGGGCGCCCACCTCAACCAGCCTGTCCCGCGACCCAGCGTCGCCCGGCCCGGCGTGCCGGCCGGCTTCGACCCGGTGATCGCCCGAGGCATGGCCAAGGACCCGGCAGATCGTTACCCCACCTGCGGCGACTTGTCGGCTGCCGCGTACGCCGCGCTCGCCACCACCGACCAGGACCGGGCGGCCACCATTTTGCAACGCAGTCAGGTGGCCCAGGTGCCGCCCGCGTTCACCGGGCCACCGCACAGCGGCTTCCCGCCCCCGGCGATACCGGCCGGGCATCCGCCGCAAACGATGTGGCCCCCACCGCAGGGTTTCGGTTCGCCCCCGGCGCCGAGCGGACCGGTGCCGGGACAGTGGGGCACCCACAGCTGGGGAGGCACTCCCGCGGGAACCGGCGGCGGACCACCGTGGGGCCCACCACCGGCGCGACCGAAGGGGTTGCTGCGCAAACCCTGGTTGTGGGCGGGGCTTGCCATCGCTGTGATCGTGGCGATCGTGGGTGGCGTGATGATCGGGTTCAGCGGGTCGAAGCGGTCCTTGGCACCGAGCGCCGAACCGCCCACTCCGGCGGTGGATCCGAGCAGTGTTCAGCTCAACGTGCTCAACGACGGCGTGTTCATCGGCAGCTCAACCGCAACCACGACGATCGACATTTTCAACGAACCGATCTGCCCGCCGTGCGGCGCGTTCATCCGGTCCTATGCCGCGGACATCGACAGCGCGGTCGCCGATAAGAAGCTCGCGGTGCGGTACCACCTGCTCAACTTCCTCGACCAGCAGTCGCATACCAAGAACTATTCGACCCGTGCGATCGCAGCCTCGTATTGTGTTGCGGCGCAGAATGATCCGAAGGTTTACACCAACTTCTACACCGCCATCTTCGGCAGTGACTTCCAGCCGCAGGAAGGCGCGTTGTCCGACCGCACCGACATCGAGTTGGCGAATCTGGCGCAAACCGGAGGTGCCAACACGACCACCACCGGTTGCATCCGGTCCCGCTCGAACTTGACGACCGGCCAGACCAAGGCCGACAACGCCGCCACCAGCCTGGCGGGCTTCCATGCCACCGGCACCCCATTCGTGTGGGACGGCAACGGCGGTGTGGACCTGCAGAACCCGAATTGGCTGACGAAGCTGATCGGTTGACCGCCCCGCCGCGGTCGTAGAGTGAAGTCTTGCGCTCGATGCGTCACCCACCACTGCGAGGACCGATGACTGACCGGATTGAAACCAATCGCACCATCGCGGCTCCGGCGGCGGACATCTTCGCGGTGCTCTGCGACCCGCAGGGACACGTCGCGATCGACTCGTCAGGAATGCTGCAGGACGCCGACGGCGCCCCGGTGCAGGCTGTCGGCGACAGCTTCGTGATCCACATGGACCGCGAGTCGCTGAACGATTTCCCCCAGCTCGGTAAATACGACGTCACAGTCGAGATCACCGAATTCGAACCGGACCGGCTGATCGCCTGGACGGTGCTCGGCCAGATCAAACCGCAGATCGGCCACGTCTACGGTTACCGGCTGGAGCCGGCGGACTCCGGGGGCACCGTGGTCACGTCGTTCTACGACTGGTCCAACATCGGGCAGCAGTGGCGCGAGGCGGGCATCTTCCCGGTCATCTCCGAGGGTGCGCTGCGAGCCACGCTGGGCATTCTGGACCGAACCGTGCGCCGCGGTTACCCGGGCCGTAACTGATCTGCCGCAGTCGATGGCCGGGCCATCACCGAATCGGAGGCTGCCCAATCGGTCGACACCTTCCGGTGTTTGATCAGCCACGTGCCGTCCCGGGGGATCAGGATGTCGCGATAGCGGCCGAAATGGTCGAGACCGATGTGGGTCACCACGGTGAAGTACGACGCGACCTCGGCTCGCTGGGCCGCCAAGTCGATGAACAACACGTTGGTCAGGATGTGCCGGACGACGGGTTTGACGTCGGCGCCGGAGCTGCCGACGCCGCCGGCGACACCGCCGAGAAACGCGCTGATTTCCGCGCGCCCGCACAGCGGTTCCATGCCACGAATCTCGAGCACGCCGTCGGTGCAGAACGTTTGGGCCAGCGCCTCGACCCGTCCGGCGTCACCTGACCAGTTGTAGTTGGCCAGCGTGTCGCGAATCTGTTCGCGCGCAACGAGTTCCCACACTTCCACGGCGCACTCCTCTCAGTCGGCGGGGCTGTTCTCGCGCACGCCGCGGTAGATGCCCCACCGGACGATCCAGGGCATCACGACGTGCTCGACCGCCCAGGCCGGGAAGCGAAAGGCGCGGCCGGTGGGGAAGAACACCTCCAGCCCGTCGGGTTGCGGCCCCACCAACGAACCCCACCGCCGGGTGGGTGCCCGGAAGTCACGTAACGGGCGTCCGGCCAACCAGGCGCGAATATTGCGGCTCAGCAATGCATCCCCGCGATTGCGGGCTGAACTGCGCAGCGGATCGGTAGCCGCCACGTCCCCGATCGCGAATACGTCGGCATGCCCGGGGACCTGCAGCTGGGGGGTCACCCGGACGAAGCCGTGCTCGTCGAGCAGTTCGGGCGGCAGCCAGCCGGTATTGGGTCGTGCCCGCCCGATCGCCCAGAGCACGGCCGCAGCGACGGCCGGGGCCTGCCCGGTGCTCCACCGGACCGGCTCATCGGTGATCACCTCCCCGGCGAAGCCGTCGGGAACCACGGCGCGGTGGCCGGGATGCAACCCCACCCCGAGTTCGAACAACCGGGCATGGACGCGTTTCCAGATCCGCGGGTGATACTCGCCCAGCGGGCGGTCGCCGGGAAAGTACAGGTCGACTTTCTTGTCCGGCCAGGTGGTGGCCAGGTTGACGGCACTGCTGACCGCGGCGGCACCGCCGCCGACGACGATCACCGACTCGGCGTCCGCCAGCTGCCGGTGCGCCGCGTCGAGGTGTGCGGCGACCTCGGCAGGTGACTGCAATGTGGGTTGCCGCCAGAATCCGTTGCTGACCCCGGTCGAGATCACCAGTGCGTCGTACTTCTCGGTGACGGTGCTGCCGTCCGCGCGCCGGGCGAAAACCGCCCGGGCGTCCAGGTCCACTCCGGTCAGTTCCGCCTGCACCGTCCGCACTCCGTCGAGTCGGCGGAACCGGTCGAACGGAATCCAGTAGTCCCGCGCCCAGTCCCCGGGGCGGGCCAGTCGAACCCCGAGTTCCTGACCGCTGACCAACCCGGGCTTGACCGAGATGCCAACCACATCAGCGTGCGGGGCCAGCCGGATCGCGGTCAACACGCCGACATCGCCCAGCCCCGCGACAACGACACGGTTGCGGCTCACGCCCGGGCTTTCGGAACCGGTCGGGGCACGAACCGCGGCACCCGGTCGATGACGTCCTGATAGTCCGGGCGGCGTTGCAGGCTGCGCTGCTCCATCATCGGGATGCTGGCGCCCAGGAACATGGCCAGGATCGCCATCGCGCCGAGGAACAACCACCACGCGTCCGACGGCGACGCGGCAACTCCGAACAGCGCAAGGGAGAACCAGAAACTGAACTCCCCGAAGTAGTTTGGATGCCTCGACCAGCTCCACAACCCGCGGGTCATCGCCTCGCCGGGACGCCGGTCGCGCACGAAACGATGCAACTGCACGTCGGCGACGAGTTCGAGGGTTACCGCCGACATTCCGACGACGAACGCAAGGACCGTCAGCCACCGGATGCCGGTGCCGGGGTGGGTCACGCAGACATAGACCGGCACGGTGGCCGCGAACACCTGCACGGTCGGGATGAGGTGGATCGCGACCAGGTCCACGACGAACTCCCAACGTCCGGCGCGCTCGCGGAACATCGGGTAGCGCCAGTCCTCGTGGTGCAGCCCGGGGAATCCGTAGACCCAGTTCGCCGTCAACCGCACGCCCCACCAGGTCATGACCACGGCGACCAACCAGCAGCGCAACTGGTCGACGCCGGGACCGGCCTGACTCCACCAGAAGAACGTCAGCAGCGGCGGGATGACGCTCCAGTACGCGTCGTAGAAGCTGGAATTGCCGAAGGCGCGACTGAAGGCGAACACCACCAGGGTGGCCAGCACGTCGGCGACGAAGGTGTCCAGCCAGAGTCGGCCGGTCGTCGGACCCCACGCCAGCCAGGCGGCGGCCGCGGCGACGGCGACCAAGTACGCGACGGCGATCAGCGCCAGTGAGCGCGTCTTGCTCACCGCCGAATCACCGCTGCGGCTGCGCATCTCGGTGGTGCTGATCCGAAGCCATCCGGTCTCCTCGCACACGGGGCCCGGGTGGTCCCGATCGGCAGAACTGTAACACGTTCTAGTGTTGCTGCCGGGGTTCGCTAGGGGACGGGGGACTCGTTCGTCACGGCCTGGTAGCCGCGGGCGCCGGCCCGGTCGACGGCGGCTTTCACCACGCCGAAGATCAGCCCCTGCAGTCCGGCGCCGAGCAGGGCGGCGCGCGTGGAGTTGCTGAGGTCCTTGGGATCCGGCGGTGCCTGGTCGTCGTTGCTGAAGCGCTTCCACACCTGGCTGAAAACAGCGCCGGCGAGAAGCCCTCCCGTCACGCTGGTGACGATCGACAACGGCATGTACAGCGTCTTGGACTTTGCGCTCATGACGATCCTTCGTTCTGGACTGGTAGGGGTCACATACCCCGCGACGACGCCGGTAAATCGGCGGCGCGGGTCGTCACTGCATCGGCACCGGTGCCGGACGGGACTCGGCGATGAACCGCTCGCCGAGGTCGTAGTCGTCGTCGGCGTTGTAGGTCAACACGCCGACCGTGGCACCGCCGGCTTCGTACCAGACGGTGAAACCGTCGGAATGCTCGACGAGGCGGCAGCGTTCGAAGCCGTCACCCCACGCGTGATACTTGACCGTCGCATCGCCGATCGACGTCCAAAAACCGGGCACCGCATCCCATTTCGCATCGTTGCCGGCCGCGGCGGCACCGGCTGCGGCACCCTGGTCATCCGCGTCCTGCCAGTGTTCGACGGCCAGGTGGCGTTCGGCCAGGGCGTGGCGTGCCAGAGCGACGTCGCCGGCGGCGAACACGCCGCGGACCGAGGTGGCCAGGTCGGTGCCGACGACGATGCGGTCGTCGCGCACGTCCAGGCCGGCTTCGGCGGCGATACCGCTCTGCGGAGCCACGCCGGTGGCCGCCAAGACCAGATCGCAGTCGATGGTGACGCCGTTGTCCAACCGCACCCCGGTGCGGGTGACTTCTTCGACGCTGACCCCGCCGACGTGCCGGGCACCGGTCTCGGCGACCAGCCCGGCCAGGCGTTCGGCGGCCTCCTTGCCGAGTCGGCGTTCCTGCGGAAGCGGTTCCGGCGCAACAAGAGTGACCGCCACGTTGCGCAGCGCCAGGGAAGCGGCGGCCTCACAGCCGATGAACCCCGACCCGATCACGACGGCGGAGTCGGCGCCTTCCGCGGCGGTGCGCAGCGCAGTTGCGTCGGCCAGTGACCGCAGCGGCAGCGCATACTCGGCGCCGGGAAAGGGCGGGGTCACCGGGGCGGCTCCGCACGCCAGCACCAGCGACTCGAACGGATAGCGCTGCTGACCGACGTGGACGGCCCGCTCGGCGAGGTCGAGGCGGTCGACTCGCGCATCGAGGGTGAGGTCGATCGCCCGGTCACGGAACCACTGCACGGGGTGCAGCACGACGTCATCGGTCTCCCCGCGCAGGTATTCCTTGCTCAACGGCGGACGGAGGTAGGGCACATCGACGTCAGCGCTGAGAATACGCACGGGTGTGTCGGGACGGTGTTCGCGAAACGACGCTGCCGCCGCGACTCCCGCCGGTCCGCTGCCTACGACGATCAATCCGAGGTCGGTCACCTCGCAGAGATACCCGCACCCGGTGAGCTCAACCGGGGGTGGCGGCAACCGAGAGCCTGGCCGCAGGTCGCGCCTATTCGGGCTGCTGCAACTGCAGCAACACCACCGCTCGGCCTTCGACGGTGATCTTGCCCTTGGGCGGGAGCGCGTCCGGCGACTCCACCCGGCCGGTGTCGACCGCCGTATCGAGCACCGGCAGCCAACTCGGCCCGAAATCGTCCGGGGGAAGGACGAATTCGATCGGCTCGTGGTGTGCGTTGAAGCACAGCACGAAAGAGTCGTCGGTGATTCGCTGGCCGCGCGAGTCGGTGCCCGGAATGCCGAGGCCGTTCAGGTACACCGCCACCGACTTGCCGAATCCGGAGTCCCAGTCCTCGTCGCTCATCTCCGAACCGTCGGGACGGAACCACGAAATGTCAGGTATGCCGGCGGAACCGCGGTGGCGCACCGGGGCGCCGGTGAAGAAACGCCGCCTGCGGAACACCGGGTGCTCGGCCCGCAGGGCGGTCACCATCCCGGTGAACTCGATCAGATCCTGGTCGGCATTGTCCCAGTTGATCCAGGTCAATTCGGAATCCTGGCAGAAGCCGTTGTTGTTCCCATGCTGCGTACGGCCGAGTTCATCACCGTGGCAGATCATCGGCACACCTTGCGACAGAATGGTTGTCGCCAGGAAGTTGCGTTGTTGCCGGGCGCGCAGCGCGTTGATTTCCGGATCCTCGGTGGGTCCCTCGGCGCCGCAGTTCCACGACCGATTGTGCGATTCGCCGTCGTTGTTGTCCTCGCCGTTGGCCTCGTTGTGTTTTTCGTTGTAGGACACCAGGTCTCGCAGGGTGAACCCGTCATGAGCGGTGACGAAGTTGATCGATGCGACCGGGCGGCGCGCGGTGTGCTCATAGAGGTCGGCCGAACCGGTGATCCGGGATGCGAACTCGCTGAGGATGGCGTCCTCGCCGCGCCAGAAGTCGCGAATGGTGTCGCGGTACTTGCCGTTCCATTCGGTCCACTGCGGCGGGAAGTTGCCCACTTGGTAACCCCCCGGACCGACATCCCACGGTTCGGCGATCAGCTTGACCTGGCTGACGATCGGGTCCTGCTGCACCAGTTCGAAGAACGCCGACAGGCGGTCGACGTCGTAGAACTCACGAGCCAGTGTGGACGCCAGATCGAAGCGGAATCCGTCGACATGCATCTCGGTGACCCAGTACCGCAACGAATCCATGATCAGTTGCAGGGTGTGCGGGTGGCCGACGTTCAGGCTGTTGCCGGTGCCGGTGTAGTCCATGTAGTACTGCTTGTCGTCGTCGACCAGACGGTAGTAGGCGGCGTTGTCGATGCCGCGCATGGACAGCGTGGGACCGAGGTGGTTGCCCTCAGCGGTGTGGTTGTAGACGACATCGAGGATCACCTCGATGTTGGCCTCGTGCAACGCGCGGACCATCGCCTTGAACTCCTGAACCTGACCGCCGGGTGTGTTGCTCGCGGTGTATTTGAAGTCGGGGGCGAAGAATCCAATTGTGTTGTAGCCCCAGTAATTCGACAGGCCCTTGTCGATCAGTGTCGAGTCGTTGGCGAAATGGTGCACCGGCATCAGTTCGATGGCGTTGACGCCGAGATTGGTCAGGTGCTCGATGATCGCGGGATGCGCGATCGCCGAATAGGTGCCGCGAATGCGCTCCGGAATGGCGGGGTGCGTCTGCGTCAGGCCTTTGACATGCGCCTCGTAGATGACGGAGTCGGCGTACTCATGGCCGGGCGGACGGTCCACCCCCCAGTCGAAGTACGGGTTGATCACCACCGATTTGGGCATGTTGGCCGCCGAGTCGTCGTCGTTGCGGCTGTCCGGATCACCGAAGTTGTAGCTGAACAGCGACTGGTCCCACTGGAATGAGCCGTCGATGGCCTTCGAATACGGGTCGACCAGCAGCTTGTTCGGGTTGCAGCGCTGGCCGTTGCCCGGATCGTAGGGACCGTGGACCCGGTAGCCGTACCGCTGACCGGGCTGCACGCTGGGTAGAAAGCCGTGCCAGATGAATCCGTCGACTTCGGGGAGCGCGATCCTGGTTTCGGCGCCGTCGTCGTCGAACAGGCAGAGTTCGACCCGCTCGGCTACCTCGCTGAAGACGGCGAAGTTGGTGCCGGACCCGTCGTAGGTGGCACCCAGTGGGTAGGCCTTGCCCGGCCAGACTTCGGGCCGGTCACCGTCGGTTGCCGATCCCTGCGGACTGCCATTACTCACTATCGTGCCTCCTGGGATTGTCGGGGGCCCGATCCGAACCGCGACCTGCGCCTGTTTTCCCCCTGTCGGGGCGGCTTAAGCATGAGATGTCTCTCAGTTCCGCCGGCGGGGCGGCGACGTCGGGGACAGCCGGGTCCTGCGGTCGAACTTGCCTGGGCACAACCGGTTTCGCGGACCGAACGGTCAACGGCGGGGTTGCGACACGATCACGGACGTATACCTATTGCCTGCTCATTGGTCACAAGGGTCACATCGCTCACTATCGTCACATCATCCCGTGCGGACGTCAATTCAGCGTCCGACCCCTGAAAGGTGTGACATGTCGGCGATTCCTCGCTTTGTCTCGGTATCGCTGGCGGCCACGGCCGCTGTCGGGCTGATCCTGCCGATCAGCCTCGCGCCCGGCCTGGCTCCCACGGCGCACGCGTTGCCGTGCAGCGCACCGGAGGCAAACGTCCCGCCGCCGGCCAACGCGGTGGTGACCAACCCCGGTGGCAAGGTGCTCGGCCCGCTCAACAAGCGACCCCGGGGCGCGAACGACCGTGCGCCGCTGCCCAGGGTGGGACCGCTGCAGCGGGCCCAGCAACCGGGGCAGCGATACTCCGCGCCACTCCAGCAGCAGGCGCGGGTGCCGAACGCCGCTCCGGCGCCGCCCGCCCCGGCCCCGCCGGCCGCGGCCCAGCAGCCCCCGGCCGGGGAGATCGCCCCCGAAGCCGCACCGCCGCCGAATCCGGCACCGGCCCCGGAAGCCGCTCCAGCGCCGGGAGCGCCGGATGCGATGGGCGCGCTCGGCGGGTCCAACACCTCGCTCGTCGAGTGGGTGACCGGTCCGGAAGGCCCCAACAAGACTCTCGAGCGCTTCGGCATTTCCGGGACCGACCTCGGAATCCTCTGGGACAACGGCGATCCCGCCAACCATCAGGTGCTGATGGCCTTCGGCGACACCTTCGGCTACTGCGCCGTCAAGGGCGACCAGTGGCGCTACAACGTGCTGTTCCGCAGTAACGACCAGGACCTGTCCCACGGGCTGCATGTGAGCACCGGCGACCCGTCCAATCGGTACGCCGGTTCACCGACCCAGCAGCCCGGCTTCTCCCGACAGGTCATCAACAGCATCAAGTACGCCAAGGAAGAGACCGGCATCATCCCGACCGCCGCCATCTCGGTCGGCAAAACCCAGTACATCAACTTCATGTCCATCAGGGACTGGGGCCGCGACGGGGAGTGGTGGACGAACTATTCCGGCATCGCCATGTCCACCGACAACGGCCAGACCTGGTCGGTGTACCCCGGCACCATCCGGGCCAACGGGCCCGACGCCGCGCGGGTGCCCTACGTGGAGGGCAACGAGAACTTCCAGATGGGGGCGTACGTCAAGGGCGGGGACGGCTATCTGTATTCGTTCGGCACGCCCAACGGGCGCGGCGGCGCGGCGCACCTGTCGCGGGTGCAGCCACGTTTCATCCCCGATCTCACCAAATATGAGTACTGGAACGGTGATTCGAACTCCTGGGTACCGAACAAGCCGTCGGCGGCCACACCGGTGATCCCAGGGCCGGTGGCCGAAATGTCGGCGCAGTACAACACCTATCTCAAGCAGTACCTGGTGATGTACACCAATGGCGCCAACGATGTGGTGGCGCGGACCGCGCCGACACCGCAGGGCCCCTACAGTCCCGAGCATCTGCTGGTGTCGAACTTTCAGATGCCCGGTGGGGTCTACGCACCGATGATGCATCCGTGGTCGACCGGCAAGGATGTCTACTTCAACCTCTCGCTGTGGTCGGCATACGACGTGATGCTGATGCACACCACGCTGGGCTGAGCGAGTCAGGGCGCGAGCGGTCGATTCGTCCATTCCCGGCCCGCCCGCCGCGAGGACCGGAACCAGCCGCCGGCCGCGCCGGTGCCGCCGTCGGTGGGGATGGTGTGGCCGGTGACGAACGCCGAGAGGTCTGAGGCCAGGAACAGGATCACCCGCGCCTGATCGTCGGGCACACCCATCCGCCCGACCGGAACCCACTGCGGCCACTGGGTCTGCTCGGCGGGGGACAGCCACTGCGAGTAGGGCACCTGCAGTGACTCGGTGACGTCAGGGCCGATGGCGTTGACCCGGATGCCGTCGCGGCCTACCTGTACCGCCAGACTGCGGGTGAATTGGACGACTGCGGCTTTGAAGGCGGCGTACACCGGATCCTCGGGGTAACCGCGCAGACCCTCGACCGACGATACGTTGACGATCGCGCCGGCCTGCTGGTCGATCATCGCCGGCAGGAACGCGCGGGTGACCAGGAAGACGTGGTGCAGGTTCACCCGGTAGAGCTCGTCCCACAGCTGCGGGTCGGTGCCGGCGAAGCTGCCCGGGTGCCGTACCCAGTGCCCGACATTGTTGACCAGCACATCCAACCGGCCGTAGTGCTCGAGCACGGCTGCCGCCAGCGCGCTGACCTGATCGGCTTCTCGCACGTCGGCCGTCACCGCGTGGGCGTCGATGTCGGCGGCGACCTGCTCACTGCGATCGGGGTCGATGTCAGCGATCACCACCTGCGCGCCGTGGGCGGCGAACAGCCGCGAGGTGGCCGCGCCGATGCCACCGCCGCCGCCGGTGATCAGGGCTACCCGGCCGGCGAGCAACCGGCCGCTCTGCGCTGCCTGATCCATGGGTACATCCTGGGTCACGGCGGCGGGGGTGATGCGCGGTGTTGGTCAGTCCTTGCCGCGGGGCGGTGGCTGTACCTCGACGCCGCTCTTCTTGTCTTCGGGTCCGGCGTCGGGGTGCTCGGCGGGTACCCGGTCCCGGAACCGGCCGGCCTCGCTGGCTTGCTGATCCGGGGTGGAACGGTTCTCGCTGCGGTACGGGCCGGGCTTCGGCCGCGGCTTACCGCCGGGCAGAGCCAGCCGAAAGATAGTGCGGTGCACCGTAAACCACTGCTTGGAGAACCGCCCGGTGTTGTAGGGCAGTTCGTAGCGTTCGCAGATGTCCTTGATCTTCGGTGCGATCTCGGAGTACCGGCTGGCCGGCATGTCCGGGTAGAGATGGTGCTCCACCTGGTAGCCGAGGTTGCCGCTGATCACGTGGAACAGCGGGCTGCCGTCAATGTTGGCGGCGCCGACGAGTTGGCGTAGGTACCACTCGCCACGGGTTTCGTCCTCGACTTCTTCTTCGCTGAATGTATAAGTCTGGTCGGGGAAATGCCCGCAGAAGATGATGGCGTGCGCCCAGACATTGCGGATGATATTGGCCAGCGCGTCGGCGGCCAGGGTACGCAGATAGGTGCTCTCTGCCCCGGGCAGTACTTTGTCCAGGAACGTCGCCGTGCCGCCCAGGCGGCTGGTGCCGGGGAGCTTGCGCAGGCGGCGGCCGAGGCGGGACTGCGCGGGCTGATCCAGGCGCCCACCGGAGGCGAGTTGCACCAGCGCAAAGGCGCCGGCGCTGATCAAGGGCCAGCCGATGTAGTCCTTGATGACCTGCGAACGCACTTTGACCCCAATGCCTTTGAGGTCTTTACGTACCTCTGACCATGGCTTCTCCCGGGCCCGGATCGCTTCGATGTCCATGTCGTGCACCGCCACGCCCCACTCGAACAACAGCGTGAGCAACAAGTTGTAGAGCGGTTGTCCCAGGAAATAGGGCCGCCATTCCTGGTGGGGATCGATCCGCATGATCTCGTAGCCGAGATCCTTGTCCTTGCCGCGGATGTTGGTGAAGGTGTGGTGAATGTAGTTGTGCGAGTGCTTCCACGATTCCGCGGTGGAGGCGGTGTCCCAGTCCCATTTGGAAGAGTGGATATCGGGGTCGTTCATCCAGTCCCACTGCCCGTGCATGACATTGTGACCGATTTCCATGTTCTCCAGGATCTTGGCCATACCGAGGCAGGCGGTGCCCAGCACCCACGCGGTCCGTGACCGCGAAGCCAACAGCAGCACCCGGCCGACGACGACGATCTGGCGTTGCGCGGTGATGACGGACTTGATGTAGCGGCGATCGCGCTCGCCGAGGTCGGCGAACACCTCGTCGTGAATGGCATCGAGTTCTTTGCCGAGCTTTTCCCGTTCTTGTTCGCTCAGATGGGCGAACGGGCTTTGCGAGCGTTGCATAGTTGAGGTCACTTCGAGTTCCTTTCGATCACAGTTCGAGTTCGACGTCGCCCTCGGCGCTGTTGATGCAGATCCTGACGTCCTGTCCGGTGGGTTCGCTGACCTCGCCGGAGCGCAGATCGCGTAGCTTGCCCGATTTCAGCGTCCCGACGCAGGTGTGGCAGATGCCGATTCGGCACCCGTGGTCGAGTTCCAGTCCGGCGTTCTCCCCGGCTTCCAAAATCGATGTGCCGCCGTCACATTCGACCTTTTTGTCGCTCTTGAGGAAGCAGACCTCGCCGCCCTCGCCGTCACCGGCGTCGCCCCCGATCTTCGGCTGGAACCGTTCGTAGTGGAGGCGATCAGGATCGCCGTTCTCCTCCCAGTGTTCGATGAGCGCGTCGAGCATCTCCTCCGGTCCGGAGCAGAAAGCCTCACGCTCACGCCAGTCGGGAACCTCCTCGTCCAGGTCGCCGGGTTCGAGTCGACCACGGTCCCCGGTCAGGCGGATGTCCAGGCGCATCTGCTCATGTCGGTCGTCGAGCTCCTCCAGGACCGACAGGAACATCACCTGCTCGCGGGTACGTGCGGAGTGGATGTGCACCACGTCGCCCAGTTGGTCGCGCCGGTCGAGGCTGCGCAGCATGCTCATGATCGGGGTGATGCCGCTGCCGGCGCTGATGAACAGCATCTTCTCGGGCAACGGGTCGGGCAGCGTAAACACGCCCTCGATCTCGCTGAGCCGCACCAGTTCGCCGGGTTGAATTTTTTCCACCAGGTAGGGCGACACGACGCCGCTGTCCACTTTCTTCGGGGTGACACTGATCAACCCGTCGGCAGGCTCGGGATCCGAGGTCAGCGAATATGCGCGCCAGTGGTAGACGCCGTCGATCACCAGGCCGAGTCGTACGTACTGCCCGGGCTTGTGACCCGGCCATTCGTAGCCCGGCCGGATCAGGATGCTCGCCGCTTCCGAACCCTGTTTCTCGACCCGCTCGACCTTTCCGCGCAGCTCCTTCGTCGTCCAAAGCGGGTTGATCATCTCGATGTAATCGTCGGGCTGTAGCGGCTTGAACAGATTCCGCACAGCTTTGAGGAACAGACGACGGCCGCGGGGTACTTGAGGCTGAGCTCCACGTTCTGCCATTGGTCCAATAGTACACAGTTGTTCACTGAAAACCAGTAGACCCTCAAAAGTCTTGGGGCACAACATGAATGCATACAAGAACTGGACGCGAAAAATTCCAGGCGTTCACCGACTACCTGCTGGGGCTGAGCAGGATGCGCCTGGCGTCTGCGGCTGCATGACCGCAACCGCCATGCCCCGTCCGCGCGCGGCTCAAACCTCCGGAGTCAAACTTTCTGCACCGATACGCGCCTGATGCGACGACGGGCCGTCGGCCCTGCGCCCCGGTTGGGCGGTCGAATGGACCTCGCCGGCAGCCGCGCCCCACGTCCGTGACGGTCACAATGCCGGGTTTGCCGAGCCCTGGGGCAGGCTACTATGCCGCCATGCCGCTCGACGAAGGCTCGACCTTTGCTGGATACACCATTGTCCGGCAACTCGGGTCCGGCGGTATGGGCGAGGTTTACCTGGCGAAACACCCCCGACTGCCACGCCAGGACGCCCTGAAGGTGGTCAAGGCCGATGTTTCGGCCGACCGGGAATACCGGGAGCGGTTTCACCGGGAGGCTGAAACAGCCGCCGCCCTGTGGCATCCCCACATCGTCGCCGTGCACGACCGCGGCGAAACCGACGGTCAGCTGTGGATCGACATGGACTACGTCGACGGGACCGATGCCGGTGCGCTGCTCGACGAGCGGTATCCGAACGGTATGCCAGGTCCCGAGGTGGTCGAGATCATCACCGCGGTGGCTGAGGCGCTCGATTACGCCCACGAGCACAGGATGATCCACCGCGACGTCAAGCCGGCCAACATGCTCATCGCGCAGCCCGACTCACCGGACCGACGGATATTGCTGGCCGATTTCGGGATCGCCGGACTGGTGGGCGAGTCGACCGGTCTGACTGCGACCAACATGACGGTGGGCACCGTCGCCTACGCGGCGCCGGAACAACTCATGGGCAACGACCTCGACGGCCGGGCCGATCAGTATGCCCTGGCGGCGTCGGCCTATCAGCTGCTCACCGGGACACCGCCGTTTCAGCATTCGAACCCCGCCGTGGTGATCAGCCAGCATCTCACCGCGGCACCTCCGCCGATAGGGGAGCGCCGTCCCTCCCTGGCCGATCTGGATCCGGTCTTCAGCAAGGCGCTGTCCAAGGATCCCAAGGACCGCTACCTACGTTGCATCGATTTCGCACGGGCGCTCGGCCACCATCTCGGTGACACCGGCGACGCCGACGAAACCAACGTGTCGCTGCCCGCAGTGACGGCGCCACCGCGCTGGTCGCTGTTGCGGCCCGCCGTTGTCATCCCGGGGGTGTTGGCGATTCTGTTGGTCATCGCCGTCGTCTTCGCGTTGCAGGAGTTTCTGCGTGCCGACGAAGAAGAGCGGGCGGCGACGGCCGCGCAAACCACGACCACCACCAGTGCCAACGCCACGCCGGCGCCGTCGGCAGCTGCCCCGCCCGAGTTGCCCTTCGTCGCCATCGGTGCCGAATGCGCCCTGCTCGGCGGCGAGGGTCAGACCACCGCCCGGGTCAAGGCGTATTGCTCCCCGTTGCAGGGCAGCAACAAAGAAACCGGCATCTGGTCGCTGACCGAAGGCCCGGTGGCCAGTCCCACCGCCACCTCTGCGCCGGGACCGGGCGAAACAGCGCTACCCAGTGAGCAGGAGACACCGGTCCAGGTGTGCGTACAGCAGACCGGGCAGACCCGATTGCAATGCCTGGAGGACATTCGCCGCGGCAGCGTCCCACCGCGCCGCTAACCGAATGCGCCTACCGCGGCGGACCACCTGCGCCCCGGATATTCAGCAGGGATAACGGTCGCGGAACGCCCGCGGTGGCGCCCAACTCACGCCGAGTCGGTCGGTAACACATATTTGACGCCTTCCTTCTTGAAATGACCACCGTGCCGATACAGTTGGGTGCGATGACCCAGACAGCTGCCCCACCTGTGCTGACCGTGCGTTATGACGGAGCCGAACGCACCTTCGCCGCAGGCCACGATGTAGTCATTGGGCGTGATCTACGCGCGGACGTCCGCGTGGCGCACCCCCTCATCTCCCGCGTGCACCTGTTGTTGCGCTTTGACCAGGGTCGATGGGTCGCCATCGACAATGGCAGCCTCAACGGGCTGTACGTCAACAACCGCCGCGTGCCGGTGGTCGACGTCCAGGACGGACAGCGCATCAACATCGGCAACCCCGATGGCCCGGCGCTGGAGTTCGAAGTCGGCCGCCGTAGCCAGGGTTCGGTGGGTCGCCCACCCCCGACGACGGCGATGGCGATACCGTCCCGGCCCAGCGGGCCCATCCCCGCGCAGGGCCCGCCACCGTCCGGAGCCAACTGGGGGCAACAACAGGCCCCGTCGACCCAGCGGATTCCGTCTGCGCCGCCGTCGGGACAGCCCCGTTACCCGTCGGGGCCGCAACCGATGCCGCCGCAACAGAGCGGGCCGCAGATCTATCGTCCCGCGGCGGCGCAGCAGCCGCCGCCGGTGATCGGCCGCACGGCCGACGTGGGCGGCCGGACGTCGATGATGAAGATCCTGCGGCCGGGCAAGGCCGGCGGCGACCTGCCGCCGAACGCGATCAAGATCGGTCGCGCCGACGACAACGACATCGTCATTCCCGAGGTGCTGGCATCGCGCCACCACGCGACGCTGATCCCGTCCGCCAATGGCGTTGAGATCCGTGACAACCGCAGTATCAACGGGACGTTCGTCAACGGCACCCGGGTCGAATCCGCGATCTTGCGCGACGGCGACGTCGTCACCATCGGAAACATCGACCTCGTCTTCGCCAACGGCGCTCTCTCACGTCGCGAAGAGAGCCTGCTGGAGACCCGTACCGGCGGACTCGATGTGCGCGGGGTGACGTGGACCATCGAGGGCAACAAGACGCTGCTGGACAATATCTCGCTCACCGCACGGCCGGGAATGCTCACCGCCGTCATCGGACCCTCGGGTGCCGGCAAGTCGACCTTCGCCAAGCTGGTGGCCGGGTATACCCACCCGACCAGCGGCACGGTCGCCTTCGAGGGCCACAACGTGCACTCCGAATACGCCTCGCTGCGCAGCAGGATCGGCATGGTGCCGCAGGACGACGTGGTGCACGGTCAGCTGACCGTACGGCAGGCGCTGATGTATGCCGCCGAGCTGCGGCTGCCGCCGGACACCACCAAAGAGGACCGCGAACAGGTGGTCGCCCGGGTCCTCGAGGAACTCGAGATGACCAAGCACCTCGAGACGCGGGTAGACAAGCTGTCCGGCGGTCAGCGCAAACGCGCCTCGGTGGCGCTGGAACTGCTCACCGGCCCGTCGCTGCTGATCCTCGACGAACCGACCTCGGGCCTGGACCCGGCGCTGGACCGCCAGGTCATGACCATGCTGCGGCAGTTGGCCGACGCCGGGCGTGTGGTGCTGGTCGTCACCCACTCGCTGACCTATCTCGACGTGTGTGACCAGGTGTTGCTGCTGGCGCCGGGCGGCAAGACCGCATTCTGCGGGCCGCCCAGCCAGATCGGTCCGGCCATGGGCACGACGAACTGGGCCGACATCTTCAGCACCGTCGCCGAGGACCCGGACGGCGCCAAGGCCCGGTACCTGGAACGGAACGGCCCGCCGCCCCCGGCGCCACCGGTGGAAAAACCCGCGGAGTTGGGCGAGGCGGCGCATACCAGCCTGCTTCGACAGTTCTCCACGATTGCCCGACGGCAACTGCGGTTGATCATCTCCGACCGCGGCTACTTCATCTTCCTGGCGATACTGCCGTTCATCATGGGTTCGCTGTCCATGTCGGTGCCCGGTGATGTCGGTTTCGGTACACCGAACCCGACCGGCGATGCACCGACCGAGCCGGCCCAGATCCTGGTGCTGCTGAACGTCGGCGCGGTCTTCATGGGCACGGCACTGACCATTCGCGACCTGATCGGTGAGCGGGCGATCTTCCTGCGTGAACAGGCAGTAGGTCTGTCCACCACCGCATATCTGCTGGCCAAGGTGTGCGTCTACACGATATTCGCGCTGGTCCAGTCGGCGATCGTCACGGTGATCGCGCTCATCGGCAAGGGCGGCCCGACCAAGGGCGCTGTCCTGCTGAGTCCGCCGGCTTTCGAACTCTACGTCGACATCGCGGCGACCACCGTGGCGTCGGCGATGCTGGGGTTGGTGTTGTCCTCGCTGGCCAAGACCAGCGAGCAGATCATGCCGCTGCTCGTCGTCGCGGTGATGTCGCAGCTTGTGTTCTCCGGCGGCATGATCCCGGTCACCGGCCGAATCGGGCTCGATCAGATGTCCTGGGTCACCCCGGCCCGGTGGGGTTTCGCGGCTTCGGCGTCAACGGTCAATTTGACAGAACTGTCGCACCTTCCGCAGATCCCCAGGGATTCACACTGGAAGCACACGGTGGGTGCCTGGTCGTTGGATATGGGCATGTTGGTGCTGCTCAGCGTCTTCTACCTCGGCTTCGTGCGCTGGAAGATCCGCCTGAAGAGCGGCTGATCACCCCGCCGTCTGCGCGCGGGTGTCGATGACGCGCTGCGCGATGTCGATGAGCTTGGAATTGCTCTCCTGCGACAACGCGCGCAGCATCTCGAAGGCACGCACGTCGTCGACGTTGTAGCGCTCCATGATGATGCCTTTGGCCTGCCCGATGCGGTCGCGGCTGGATAACGCGGTCTGCATGTTCTCGTCGTGGCGGCCGGCCAGGATCGCCGCGGCAGCGTGCGCCGCCAGCACGGTGCCGACGGTCTCCGCTTCGGCATCCCATACCCCGGGCGCAAACCCGAACAGGTTCAGCGCGCCCGCCGTGCGCTCCGCGGTGTAGAGCTTGAACGAGAGTCCGCTGCGCACGCCGAGTTCCAGCGCGGCCGGCGAGTATTTCGGCCAGCGCTGCTCGGTCTGGAAATCATCGGTCCGCACGATGGTGTCCTGCAGCGCGGCCTGATAGCAGGGGCCTTCTTGGAATCGGTGTTGGAGATCGTCGAGCTTCCCGGGCAGATCGCTGAAATCGCCGAGCGACTCGAACTTGCCGCTGCCATGGACCAGCAGAATTCCGGCGGTATCTGCCCCGGGTATCAACTCCACCGCGGTGGCGGTGACGTTCGCCAGGATCTGCTCGACGGAGCTCGGGGTGGCCAGGGTCCGGGCCAACTCGGCCATCCGCACGGCCAGTTCGTGTTTGTCCAGGATCATGCGGTCATGTCTACCCGGCGGGTGATCGCGCGCTGTCGGCGAGTACCCGACGACTGTCGGAGCGGCGCCTGGTACGGCGCCGCTCCACAGCCCGGACCCGACCCGGTCTTGGAGAGCAGCTACTGCCCCCAGCCGCCGGCGTGGGGTGGTGCCCAGTGGGTCGGCAGGGGCGCCACCGCGTGCGGTTGTTTCGGACGGAAGAACAGGGCGCCCGCGACGGCGCGGTTGCGCAGCGCCGACGCCCGCCAGGTGTTGACCGGATGCGACGCCACCATGTTGGACAGCCAGACGAAGAATCCGGTCTCCGACTCGGCCCGGTCCGCCATCCCGTCGAAGTCAACCCAGCGCAGCAGGTACTTGCCGGCGCTCAACACCCCGATGGCCCGCCGGGCGCCTTCCGGATGGAACGCGTACCCGTAGTTGTCCGCGGTGTACTCCATCGACCGGGACAGCGCCTGGCCCAGGAACGGGATCTTCATGGCCAGCTGGCTCAGCTGCCGCCAGTAGGAGGCGTGTCCGGCCGCGATGTGTCCCACTTCGTGACCGATGACGAAGGCGAGTGCCTCCGGGTCGCGCGCCTGGCCACCGACCTCGAACAGATCGCTGTAGACCACCACGTAACGGCGGAAGCCGTGACCGCTGGCGAAGGCGTTGATCTGGCCGTTGCCCAACACCACGTACGCGTCGGGGATTTCGGTGAGCCCGAACCGCTGCGCGGCCTGCGCCACCAACCAGTAGCCATCCGGAAACTGGGTGGGCGACATCTTGACGCCGTTCGTGCGTTGCCGGCCGTAGTTCAAGCCCCTGGCCAGGAACAGCACCAGTGGTGTGGCCAGCACCGAGAGCCACAGCAGGCTGCCGTGACCGGTCAGTACCACGACGGTGGCGATCAGGTAGAGCACGACGCTGGACAGGATGACCAGGACCAGCAGGCCGATCTCCCACGGGTGGCGGCTGGGCAGTTCCCGATAACCCACTACACCGGGCGGTGCCCCGTGATGCGATCCGGGCGGATGATGATGTATCGGCGAATCGACGATGGCCATGACGGTCCCTTGGCTCCTGTGTGAAGTCGTTGCTCCGGTTGTGCACGGGCGACCATCAGCCTCCGGGCCCGCCCTTACAGGATTCTCTATAAATCCTTGGAGCGCGCTAAATCCTTGCCGTGCGGGCCCCGGACCGTCTGCTCTGCGGCGCCCGTCGATTCCTATCATTGGCTATGCACGCCGGCGCGCTGACAATCGCGCGATCGCCCGCGTTCACCGCCGAGGAAGTAGCCCGCTACCGCGCCGCGGGCTGGTGGTCGGAATCCACCTTGTCCGACGCGGTGCGGCGCAACGCCGAACGCCGGCCCGGTCGCACGGCCTACTGCGACCAGCGGGACGACCTGGCCACGACCACGCTGACCTGGCCCGAATTTGATGCTGCGGCGACCGCGCTGGCCCGGCAGCTCGCCGAGCACGGTGTGCGGCGCGGTGACCGGATCGGAGTCTGGCACGGCGATTCGGCGGCCCTGCACGTGCTGTTCGTCGGCGTCGAACGATGCGGCGCCGTCGTGGTCGGCATCGGCGCGCGCGCCGGCGCACGAGAAGTCGCCCAGTTGTTGGTGGCCACCGAGCCGAAGTTGGTGATCTGCGATCACCAGCGCGGCGTCGCCGCGGCGGGGGTGGTGGGCGGTAGGACAGTGCTGGTGTTGCGGGACGACCTGCGGTTGGATGATCGCGGCGGCCGGCCCGGCGCGGTGGGCGTCAGATCGCAGCTGGGACCCGACGACGTGTTCCTGATCAACTCCACCTCAGGGACCACCGGTCTGCCGAAGTGCGTGGTTCACACGCAGAACCGTTGGCACTACTTTCACCAGAAGGCCGTCGGCAATGGGCAGCTGACGCCCGAGGACGTGTTCCTTCCGGTGATACCGATGCCTTTCGGGTTCGGCATCTGGACCAGTCATACCACCCCGATCTATCTGGGTGCCATGGCGGTGATTCTGCGGCGGTTCACCACCGCGGCGGTGTGCGAAGCCGTCGCGCGGCACCGGGTCACTGTATTGTGCTGTGTCAGTACGCAATTGACGATGTTGATGGCTGACCCCGACACCCGCGGGTACGACTTGAGTTCGCTGCGGGTGGTGTTCACCGGTGGGGAAGCGCTGCCGTACCGCCCGGCGGCGGAATTCGAAGAATTGACTGGCGCGACAATTCTGCAGTTCTATGGCTCCAACGAAACCGGCGTGCTCAGTGGGACCACGCTGGACGACCCGCCGCGTCAACGGCTCCGCACCGGCGGTCGGATCATCCCGGAGATGTCGGTCCGGCTTTTCGACGGCGACCGCGATGTCACCGAGACCGGGCGCGGTCAGCCGGCCTGCCGCGGTCCGGCGACCAGCCTGGGGTATCTGAGCGGTTTGGCCGGCGACGCCGACCATGACGCACTGTTCACCCGCGACGGGTGGATGCGGATGGGCGACATCTGCCAGATCGACTCTGACGGATACCTGACCGTCACCGGCCGAACCTCGGACTTCATCCTGCGGGGCGGCAAGAACATCAGCGCCGCCCAAGTCGAGGATGCGGCGATGACGCATCCCGCACTCGCGGTGACCGCTGCCGTCGCGATGCCCGACCCGGTGTTCGGCGAGAAGGTGTGCCTCTACGCCGAACTCGTCGATGAGCGGCGTATCGAGTTGCCCGCACTCGTCGAACATCTGCTGGCACTTGGCGTTTCGAAAGAGCTGCTGCCTGAACGGCTCATCGTGCTCGACGAGCTGCCCCGTTCGTCCGGGGGAAAAGTGGCCAAAGGTCAACTCCGTGAGGATATTCGGCGCAGAATGGAGACAGGCGATGAGTGAACCGCAAGCGCGACAAGGCGGGTTGCAGGTATGGGCGCCGGCGGTGCTGCCCCCGATCGGAGTCGACCTGTCCGATGAACAGGCGCTCGCGGTGGCGTTCCGTCATCTGGCGTCCATCGGGTTCGCCGAGAACATGGCCGGGCACATCACCTGGCAACTCGACGGTCGGACCGACATGTTGGTCAACCCGTGGGGGTTGTGGTGGCAGGAACTCACCGCCTCCGATATCTGTGCGGTGGACTCGGACGCGCGGGTGATCCGGGGCCGGTGGGACGTCACCCCGGCGATCCACATCCACACCGAGCTGCACCGGGTCCGCGACGACGCGCGGGTGGTCATCCACAATCACCCGTACTACGTGTGCGTGCTGGCCGCACTGGGCAGGTTGCCCGAACTCCTGCACCAGACCGGGGCCCTGTTCACCGACGACCTGTGCCTGGTCGAGTCCTACGGCGGGGAAGTGGACAGCCCCACTCGCGCAGCAGATCTCGCGGCACACATCGGTGGCGCCAACCTGACGATTCTGGCGAATCACGGTGTCATCGCCACCGGGCGCACCCTGCCGGAAGCCGTCTATCGGGCGGCATCCATTGAACGGGTGTGCCGACTGGCCTACGACGTGCTGCTGACCGGCCGCGAACCGGCACAGATGCGGTGGTCGGACATGGCCGGCATGCAGGCCTCGCTGATCGAACGTGCCGCCGATGTCTACTGGGCGGGTGCGGCCCGCATGACGATCAAAGCCGACCCCGATGTGCTCAGCTGATCCCGGCTCGCCCCAACCGAGGAGGCCCGCGACGTGAAATCGATTGACGACCTGGCCGGCGACCTGAACTTCACCACCGCCAAGACGGGGGAGGACCGCTCGGTCACATTTCTGCCGGATCCGCCCCGAGCGCGACGGCACTACACCCTGATCTCGGTGGACGATCACATCGTGGAACCGCCGGACACCTTCACCGGTCGGTTGCCGCGCAAGTTCGCCGACCGCGCCCCGAAAGTCGTCGACACCCCGCAGGGCGGACAGACCTGGGTGTATGACGACCAGATACTGCCCAACGTCGGCTTCAACGCGGTGGTGGGGCGGCCGGTATCCGAGTACGGGTTCGAACCGGTCCGGTTCGACGAAATGCGCAGGGGCGCTTGGGATATCCATGCGAGGGTCGCGGACATGGACCTCAACGGCATCTACGCGTCGCTGAACTTTCCGTCGTTCCTGCCGGGGTTCGCCGGGCAGCGGCTGCAACAGGTGACCAAGGATCGCGACCTGGCGTTGGCCGCGGTGCGGGCCTGGAACGACTGGCATCTGGAAGCCTGGGCCGGGCCCTACCCCGACCGGATCATTCCCTGCCAACTGCCCTGGCTGCTGGATCCCGAACTCGGCGCGGCCATGATCCGCGCGAACGCCGAACGGGGTTTCCACGCGGTGACGTTCAGCGAGAACCCTGCGCTGCTCGGGTTGCCGAGCATCCACTCGGGACACTGGGATCCGGTGATGGCGGCCTGCGCCGAGACCGGCACGGTGGTCAACCTGCACATCGGCTCGTCCGGTTCGTCCCCGTCGACCACCGAGGACGCCCCGCCCGACGTGCAGGGTGTGCTGTTCTTCGCCTACGCGATATCCGCTGCGGTGGACTGGCTGTACTCCGGGCTGCCCAGCAGGTTCCCGGATCTCAGGATATGCCTGTCCGAAGGCGGAATCGGCTGGGTGGCCGGGTTATTGGACCGGCTGGACCATATGCTGAGCTACCACGAGATGTACGGCACCTGGCAGGCGTTGAAGGAAAAACGCACTCCCGCAGAGGTTTTCACCCGCAACTTCTGGTTCTGCGCGGTGGAGGACAAGTCCTCGTTCGTCCAGTACAACCGGATCGGCATGGACAACATCATGCTGGAGGCCGACTATCCACACTGCGACTCGACGTGGCCGCACACCCAGCGGACCGTTCACGAAGAGATCGGCGGGCTGCCGCCCGAAGTGATCCTAAAGATCACCTGGCAGAACGCATCCCGGCTCTACCAGCACCCGGTGCCGGCCGAGATACAGCGCAACCCCGACGTATTCTGAGCGGGATCGCCGGGCCCGGGTGGGCGCCGAAGCGTACCGCTGCACGACGACCGGTCCGTGGTGGCTATATCAGTCCGTTCACACCGTCGGCGCCGAACAGGAGTCCGCCGGTGCCCCCGGTCCCGGCCGTGGCGCCCGGGTTGACGCCGAATCCGGCGTTGCCACCGTTTCCGCCGTTGCCGAACAGCTCGGCGTCGCCGCCGTTGCCGCCGTCGCCGGCCACGAAGCCGGTGCCGTCTCCGCCGGCCCCACCGGCTCCGCCCCCGCCGATGAGTGCGGCGTCGCCGCCGGCGCCGCCCTTCCCGCCGGCTGCCGAGCCCGACGACCCGCCTGCGCCGCCGTCGCCACCATCGCCGATCAGTGCTGCGGCGGTACCGCCTGCGCCACCCGCTCCACCGCCGGCGTTGCCGGTCCCGCCGCGTCCGCCCCCGCCACCGCTGCCGACCAGTCCCGCGGCGTTTCCACCGGCACCGCCGGCACCCCCGGCAAGTTGCCCGTCGCCGCCGGTCCCACCGCTGCCGCCATCGCCGTAGAGCATGCCGGACCTGCCGCCGTCCGCTCCCGCTCCGCCGTTGCCGGTGGCCGACAGCCCAGCCCCACCGTTTCCGCCGGCGCCGCCACCGCCGATCAGCAGCCCGCCGGCCCCGCCGGTGCCGCCGCTGCCGCCGGTGTTGAGGCTGGCACCGCCGGCTCCGCCGTCCCCTCCGGTGCCGAAGAAGCCGGCCCCACCGACGCCGCCGGTGCCGCCGGTGCCTCCCCGCACGTCACCTTGGCCGCCGTCGCCGCCGTGCCCGCCGGCGCCGAACAGCAGTCCGCCGGCTCCGCCGACGCCACCGGTGCCGCCGGTGCCGCCGGTGCCGCCCTGGCCGCCGGAGCCACCGGCCCCGCCGCTGCCGAACAGCGACCCTCCTGCTCCGCCGGCCCCGCCGTTGCCTCCGAGACCGCCGAAGCCGAGACCACCGCTGCCCCCGGCACCGCCATGTCCGAACAGCAGTCCGGCGGCCCCGCCGTTGCCGCCCGCCAGGAGGAACCCGCCGGCGCCGCCCGCCCCGCCGTTGCCGACCAGCAGCCCGCCCCGCCCGCCGTTGCCACCGATACCGCTGTCGCCGAGACCACCCAGCGTGCCGGCTCCGCCCGCCCCACCGTTGCCGATCAGGCCGGCTGCTCCGCCGTTGCCACCCCGTTGTCCCAGGGCCGACCCCGACCCGCCGGCCCCGCCGTTGCCGTACAACAATCCACCGGCGCCGCCGTCGGCACCCGATCCGGGGGCGGCATTCGCTCCGTTGCCGATCAGCGGGCGTCCCAGCAGGGCCTGGCTCGGCGCGTTGATCAGGTCGAACACACTCTGCAGGGGTGCTGCCGCGGCTGCCTCGGCGCTGGCGTAGGCGGTGCTCGAAGTGGCCAGGGCCCGCACGAACTGGTCGTGATAGCGCCCCAATTGGGTGCTCACCGTCTGATACGTCTGGCCATAGCTGTTGAACAGTGCTGCCACGGCGCCCGAGATCTCGTCGGCGCCGGCCGCGAGCAGCGTCGTCGTAGGTCCCGTCACCGCGTTCCCGGCGGCGCTCAGGTTGGCGCCGACGCCGGCAAGATCTGTTGCGGCATAACCGATTTGCTCGGGTACGGTGGTTAGGAACGACATGGTCTCCTCCTGGCTCGATGCCCAGTTCCGCGTTGGCTAACTGTAGGTGAACTCGACTCGGTCCAGGCGTTTTTCGACCATTCGGGGATCAGGTGACCCACTCGGGCTGCGCGTCGGTCTCGACGGCGGAGAAGTCCTTGTGTCCCAGGCCGGCGACACAGCCGCCGTCGACCACGAACTCCGAACCGGTGGAGTAGCTGGATTCGTCGCTGGCCAGGTAAACCACCAGGCTGGAGACCTCCTCGGGTTCGGCGGCCCGGCCCAGGGCGGTCTGGAAGATGTCTTCGGGCACCCATTCGGTCATCGGCGTCTTGATCAGGCCGGGATGGATGGAGTTCACCCGGATTCCACTGGGCCCCAACTCGAGTGCGGCGGATTTGGTCAGGCCCCGAACCGCGAATTTGGTGGCCGTGTAGCCGTGGCATGCGATGGTGCCGGCCAGGCCCTCGATGGAGGAGATGTTGATGATGGACCCGCGGCCCGCCGCCTTCATCGGTTTGACCACCGCCCGGATGCCCAGAAAGACGCCGGTCAGGTTGATGTCGAGAATGCGCTGCCATTCGGACAGCGCGTAGTCCTCGAAGGTTCCGATGTTGATGATGCCGGCGTTGTTGACCAGGATGTCGAGGCGGCCGAACTCGCCGAGCGCGGTTTCGACGGCAGCGTCCCATTGTTCGGGCTGGGTGACGTCGAGGTGCAGGTAACGGGCGGCGTCGCCGACTTCTGCTGCGACGGCGGCGCCCTCGTCGTCGAGGATGTCGCCGAACACCACTTTGGCTCCTTCGGCGACCAGCGTCCGGACGTGGGCAGCGCCCATGCCGCGGGCGCCACCGCTGATGAGGGCAACCTTGTCGGCCAATCGATTCGGCATGGACTCTCCTCGGAATCGAGACGTTGGGTGTGCCGGTAATCGTGGCACACGGTGAAATCAGCGGTGTCCGCCTACCGGGGAGCCAGTGCGGAGTGCCCGGGTGCCCAACACCCAGACGTACCGGGTGTTCGACGAAGTCGACTAGCGTCTTTGCTATGGAACTCACCGGCAAGACTGTCCTGCTCACCGGCGCGACCGGCGGCCTCGGCCGCGCGATCGCCAAGGCACTCGCCGACAGCGGCGCCCGGCTGATCCTGAGTTCACGCAAGCAGGACGAACTCGACGAACTCTCGGCTTCGCTTGCCGGCCAAGGGCACCGGACGATCGTCAGTGACCTCGCGGAGCCCGGCGCCGCACCGGCACTGCTGGCCGATGCGGGCGAGATCGACGTATTGGTCGCCAACGCCGCGCTGCCGGCGTCGGGCAGGTTGGACACTTACAGCGCCGAGCAGGTCGGCCGGGCGTTGCGAGTCAATCTGGAAGTGCCGGTGCAGCTCACCCGCGAACTGATCCCGGCGTTCACCGGGCGCGGATCGGGGCACTTCGTCTACATCTCGTCGATTTCGGGCAAGGCAGCCACCGCCCGCGCATCGTTGTACGCGGCAACCAAGTTCGGGCTGCGCGGTTTCGCGCTGTGCCTGCGCGACGACCTGCGCTCGGCCGGCATCGGTGTGTCGGTCGTCAGCCCCGGTGCGATCGGCGGCGCCGGGATGTTCGCCGATTCCGGTGCCGCCGCGCCGCCGCTGATCGGCACCGGAAAGCCCGAGCAGGTGGGCGACGCGGTGGTCAAGGCGATCCGGCAGAATCGCGGCGAGATCACCGTCGCCCCACTGCGCCAGCAGGTACTGGCGCGGTTCGCGGCCAACGCCCCCGAGCTGGCGTCCCGTCTGGGTGGCGATATCGCGGCCAAGGCGGCTGACCAGATCGCCGCCGGGCAAACCGACAAACGGTGAGGTAGTGGCATCCTGGCTTGGTGGGAGTGCTGTTTCGGCTGATCGAGTTGCTGCTGCTGGTGTTACCGCTGGTGGGGTTGATTGCAGCCGGTATCAAAGCGCTGTCGTCCTTCCAGCGGCCCGGCCGCGCGCAGGGCCCCGCCGCGTCCGAAACCCCTGCCGTGCGCAACCAACCGACCGCAACGCCGGCGGCGCACTGGCGGGCCGTCAGACGCGCACTGGACGCACACGAGCAGACCGATGCCCGTTGGCTGGAGTACGAATTGGACCCATCGCGGCTGCTGGACTTCCCGGTGATGACCGATATGCGCAATCCGCTCACCATGAAGTTCCACAAGGCGAAACTGCGGGCAGACCTGCACAAGCCGGTGCGTGCGGAAGATCTCTTCGACGACCGGGACGCCGCGGGGCGCTACCTCGATGCTGTCGAGGACTACGTCACCGCGTTCGACGCCGCGGAAGCCGAAGCGATGCGCCGGCGCACCAACGACTTCTCCACCGAGGAACAGCAGCGTCTGGTGCGGGCGCGGAGCCTGTTCCGGGTCGCCGCGGACGACGGCGCCACCGCCCAGGAACGCCAGCGCGCCTACGCGTTGGCGCGTACCGAACTCGACGGTCTGATCGTGTTGCCGGCAACCACCCGGGCGGGCATCGAGCGTGGTATCGCCGGCGAGATCGATCGTTAGGAGCTGTCGTTCTTCAGGCGCACCATCCGGGTGGTGGTGCTCTCGTCGAGGTCGACCAGATCGCTGCGGGACCGCAGGAAGTCGCTGAAAGACTTGAATCCCAGGGACTTTTCGCTGAATGACGGGTTCATCCGTTTCATTTGTGCTTTGACGATGGAATTGTGCAGCCAGTCGGCATCGTCTTTTTCCTGGCTGATGCGAAGGGCGCGCTCGAGCAGTCCGGTCGCGGCGGCCTGCGGGTCGGGCGCCGGCGCCTCGTCTTCGGGTTCGGCGGCGCTGGCGTGGCGGCCGCGCTTGCGCGGCGGGGGCGCGGCGGCGGTGGTGGAAATCCCGGGCAGTGCGTCATAGGTGACGAACTCGTCGCAGGCGGCCGCCAGCGATCCGCTGCTGGCGCCGGCCACGCCGATCCCGACCACGTAGCGGCCCAGTCGTTTGCAGCGTTGCGCCAGCGCGATGTAGTCCGAGTCGCCACCGACGATCACCACGTGCGTCAGGTCCGGCAGCCGGAACATGTCCTCGACGGCGTCGACCGCCAACCGGATGTCGGCGCCGTTCTTGCCGTAGGAGGCCGCCGGGAACAGCTGAACGAGGTCGACGGCGCGCCCGACCAATTGGCCGTGGTAGTTGGCGTTGACCTCCGCGGACCAGTCGGCGTATGCGCGGGTGAGCACCAGCGTGCCGAACGAGGACGCGAAATCCATGATCGCGCCCAGGTCGACGGTGGCCACCCGCAGTTTGTCTTTGTCCAGGCCCTTGGCCTTGTCCCGCTGGAAGGTGTTGCGGCCGTGCACCTGGTCATAACGCGAGATGACGATGTTGTCGAAGTCGAAGTAGACGGCGACGCGGGTTGCGCTGGAGTCGGTCATCCGGCCATCGTCCGTCATCAGCGGTCCACACACGAATACGCGGTGCCCCGTTCCTCGCGCACCCACAACGACTCGGCCGCACCGATGGCGGTCCCTTCGGCGATCAACTGGCGTTTGAGCACCTTGTGGGTGGCGGTGCTGGGCAGCTCGGCGGCGATCCGGAGGTACCGTGGCCACGCCTTGCGCGACAGGTCCGGCTGCGCGTCGAGGAACGCTTCGAAAGAGTCGGGGTCGAAGGCGCGAGCTTCGTGCAGCACGATCGCGGCCATTACCTGGTCGCCCACCCGTCCGTCCGGAACCGCGTACACCGCGACCCGGTTTATTGCGGTGTGCCGCAACAGAACTCGCTCGATAGGTGCGGCCGCCAGATTTTCCCCGTCCACCCGCATCCAGTCGGCGGTGCGCCCGGCCAGATAGATCCAGCCCTCGGCGTCGCGGTAGGCGAGGTCACCGGACCAGTACATGCCGTGCCGCATCCGTTCGGCGTTGGCTTCGGGGTCGTTGTAGTAGCCGGCGAACAGTCCCGAACCCGTCGTGTTGACCAATTCACCCACGGCTTCGTCGGCGTTGAGCAGGGCGCCGTGTTCGTCGAAGCGGGCCGCCGGGCACTCGGTGACGGTGTCGCTGTCGTAGACCGCGACGCCGGTCATCCCCTTTCCGATCGAACCGGGCGGAGTGCCGGGTTCGCGTACCACGATGACCGCGTTCTCGGTGGAACCGAAACCGTCCTCGACCCTGGTGTCGAAGCGCCGTGCGAACTCCTTGATGTCCTTCTCGTTGGCCTCGTTGCCGAAGGCCACCCGCAGCGGGTTGTCGGCGTCGTCGTCCCGTTCGGGAGTGGCCAGGATGTAGGCGAGCGGTTTGCCGACGTAGTTCATGTAGGTGACGTTGTGGCGGCGGATGTCGCTGAGGAACCGGGTTGCTGAAAATTTCGCCGGCACTATGGCGGCACCGGAGACCACAGCCGGCGCCCAGCCGGCGACCACGGCGTTGGAATGGAACAGCGGCATGGACACATAGCAGGTGTCCGCCGCGGTCAAGGCGAAGCGGTCGGCGAGATTGCGCCCGGCGAACACCGGCATCAGGTGCGGGAATTGCACAGCTTTCGGATTGCCGCTGGTACCCGATGTGAAGATCATCATGAATGCGTCCATCATCTCGACCTGGCGGTGGGGGACCAGTGCGCCCGCACCGGCGATCATCTCCGTCCACTCCGGGGTCGAGGTGTCGAGGACCAAGGTGTCGCCCAGATCCAGGCCATCCAGCAGCGACCGCTGCTCGGCATCGGTGACGACGATCTGACAGTCCGAGCGCCGGATGTCGGCGGCCAGCGCCGCGCCCCGGCGGGTGGTGTTCAGTCCGCACAGCACATAGCCGCCGAGTCCGGCCGCCGCCATCTGCGTCAGCATGTCCGGCGTGTTGCCGAGCAACGAGCCGATGTGCAGCGGCCGGTCCGGGTCGGCAACAGCCAGCAGGGCGGCGGCCTGGGCTGCGGACTTGGCCAGGTATTCACGCCAAGTCCATTGCAGGTCACCGTATTTCACCGCGATTGCCGGATCGTCGAGTCGCTGCCGCAGCAGCGATTGGATTGTCTCGGTCATGGGTTCGGGTCCATCCGTCATCGGTGGTGCGCATCGAGGTAGTTGCTCAGGATCTCCACGAGGGCCCGGCGCTCCTTGCTGGTGTCCACCGGTCCGGGCATGACCAGTTGGCCGGCGACCATGCCGCGCAATGTGGTCAGCAGATGTCCGCCGATGGCGGCGCTCTGGGTGGGGTCCAGGTCACGGTCGAGGGCGGCGCCCATGGCGTCGAATGTCTTCCCCAGTCGTTTCAGATGGCCGGTGGCGGTGGTGCCGCGGCTGGCGCGGGTGCCGATCAGGATCTCGGTGGCCGCGCGCGCGGCGGGGCTCGACATCGCCTGCCACGCCGCGCTCACCACCGAACTCACCCGTTCGCGGGTCGGGGTGTCCGGCGTGGCGGGCGGCAACGACTGCAGGGCGTCGAGCAACTCGCTGAACCCGCGGTCGACCACCGCCATCAGCAGTCCGTCGCGGTCACCGAAGTGATACTGGATCACTCCCCAGGTGACGCCCGCGGTGTCGGCGATGTGTCTGCCGCTGGCGGCGGCGATTCCCTCGTCGAGCACGATCTGGACCGTGGTGTCGATCACCGTGGCGCGAGTGCGGTGCGCCCGGATCTGGTTGCCGTGCGCGGGCCGAGTCGGGGCGATTCGTCGCGACGTCACTGTGCGAAGACCTGGATGCAGAACATTGCACCCGTCAGGTTATTCCAGCCGTGCGCCTCGCTGCACGGCGGATCCGGTCCGGCGAGTCCTATGCTTGCCCCAATGGCCGAGCAGACGACGTGCGCAATCATCGGGGGCGGCCCGGCGGGCATGGTGCTGGGTCTCCTACTGGCCCGCGCGGGCGTGGACGTCACGCTGCTGGAGAAGCACGGCGACTTTCTGCGCGACTTCCGCGGTGACACGGTGCACTGCTCGACGATGCGGCTGCTCGACGAGCTCGGGTTGTGGGAGTCGTTCTCGGCCTTGCCATTTACCGAAGTCCGTAAAGCGGCGTTCAATTCGAATGGCCGATCGGTGACCTACATCGACTTCGAGCGACTGCGCCAGCCGCACCCTTTCATCGCGATGGTGCCGCAGTGGGATCTGTTGAACCTCCTTGCCCGTGCCGCCCGTGCCGAACCGGCGTTTTCACTGCGGATGAACACCGAAGTCACCGGGCTGATGCGCGAGGGCGACCGGGTCGTCGGCGTGCAGTACCGGGGTCCGGACGGGCCCGGTGAACTGCGGGCTCACCTGACCGTCGCCTGCGACGGCCGCTGGTCGATCGCGCGTCACGAAGCAGGACTGCGTGCGCGCGATTATCCGGTGAAATTCGATGTGTGGTGGTTCAAGTTGCCGCGCGACGACGACACCGAATTCTCTTTCCTGCCGCGTACCGCGCCGGGCAAGGCGCTGGGAGTCATCCCACGCGAGGGGTACTTCCAGATCGCCTACATCGGCATCAAAGGCACGGACGCACAGTTGCGCGCCCGGGGCGTGGCGGCATTCCGCCGCGACGTGGCCGCGTTGGTGCCCGAGGCGGCGGAGTCGGTGGACGCGCTGGCCTCGATGGACGACGTCAAGCACCTCGACGTCCGGGTGAACCGACTGCGCCGCTGGCACTGCGACGGGTTGCTGTGCATCGGGGACGCCGCACACGCGATGTCACCGTTGGGGGGCGTCGGGATCAACCTGGCGGTGCAGGACGCGGTGGCGACCGCGACGATCCTGGCCGAACCGTTACTGGCGCGGCGGGTCACCGGCCGTGAGCTGGCAGCGGTGCGCCGACGCCGCATCCTTCCCACCGCGGTCACCCAGTTCGTGCAGCGGATTCTGCACCGCGGGCTGCTGGGCCCGCTGCTGCGTGGGGCTGACCCGGCTCCGCCGGCGGCTTTGCTCACCGTCGTGCGGCGGTTGCCGTGGTTGACGGTGATTCCGGCGTACTTCATCGGGGTCGGTGTGCTGCCCGAGCATGCGCCGGCATATGCCCGTCGCCCGTGACGCTGTGCTCCGGCCCACTATCGGGTCGCGATTCGATTCCCGCCGGTATGGGTAGCCATCAACAGTGACATGGCTCCACGAGCCGAGAGGGGACGCAACGTGAATATCAAAAAGACGGCAGGAACAGCACTGATCGCGGCCGCCCTGGGCGCCGGATCGCTCGGCCTGGGCATCGGAACCGCGCAGGCAAAACCCGGCCCGCACATCCCGGGCCCGCCGCCGATTCCGCCCGGACAGGTGGACGGGTGGCAGCAACTGCCGCCTGGGCAAGTCAAGCAGTTCTGCCCGTGGCAATCGCCTCCTGGCCACTGGATCGGTGGCCCGCACGGCATCCCCTGCACCTGATCAGCCGAACACCGCTAGGGGCATTTCCGCGGTATAGCGCGGGTCGACCCGGGGTAGGTTCTCTATCAATGTAGAGTTCGTTCGTGCCCCCAGTCAGGGATAAGCGCCGTAAGCCGAACTCCGGCGAGCGCCGCCGCGACCTGTGCGACGCGGCGATTCAGCTGTTGGCCGACGACGGTGCCAAAGGTTTGAGCCACCTGAAGGTGGACCGCAAGGCCAATGTCCCCGCGGGTACCACGTCGTTCTACTTCCGCACCCGATCAGCCCTGTTGCTTGCGGTGGCCGAGCGGCTGACCGAGTTGGACCTCGCCAACCTGCAGGCGGTGGCGGACGAGTCCGACACCGGCCGAGCGCAGCGCTCGCCGTCGCTGCTGGCGCAGGTGGTGATCCGGTCCGGCCACGAACCGGAGTTGTCCCGGACCCGGGCCAGATACGAGCTGACGATGCAGGCGGCCCGCGATCCGGAATTGGCAGCCACCCTGGCGCAGGGGACGGACGCCTTCACCAAACTGCATCGCGAGATTCTGGTGCAACTGATGCCGCGCGGCGCCGAAATGGAATCCGCCGTCATCGAAGACCTGAGCAACATAACCTTGACCTTCATCAACGGTCTGTTGGTGCGTTTTGCCCACGGCGACCGGATCGTCGACAGCGCCGAACAACTCGACACAATCCTGGCGGCCCTAGCCACCGGCATTCTCAAGAGCCCGGCGAAGGGACGACTGACGGGCACCGGCAACCCGGCCCCAGCTGGCCGGCGCGAGACCTAGGCGCCCCGGCTTCGGCGCGGCACGCCGTGTCGGGGTCTTGCCTCGGAACCCGCCGTGTGGTTCTCTACGAGTATAGAGAATATTCCTATGGCGGCCTCGGTGAGAGCCCGGACCGATTGCCTGTCAAAGCAGTGCGCCACGCAACCTTCCGGGCGTCTCCGGCAGGTGAAAGGGTCGGCGGCAGGAGGGTTTTCGTGACGGCAAGCACCGACACTCAGGTCCACTTCGATCCCCACCAGGTCGGTCTGATCGCCGACCCGTACCCGATGTTCGCGCGGCGATGACCGGCCGGGTCGCGGGTAAGGTCGCGCTGATCAGCGGGGCCGCGCGGGGCCAGGGCCGCTCCCACGCGGTGCGACTGGCCCAGGAAGGTGCCGACATCATCGCGGTCGACATCTGCGGACCGGTCGAAAACATGGCCTACCCGCATTCCACGCCGGCAGATCTGGACGAAACCGTCGACCTGGTCACGGCTCTGGGTCGGCGCATCGTGGCCGTACAGGTCGACGTGCGTGACTACGACGCGCTGAAGTCCGCGGTGGACGGCGGGGTCGCGCAACTCGGCCGACTCGACATCGTCGTCGCCAATGCCGGCATCGGCACTTTCGGCAACAAACTGCACAAGATCCCGGAGCAGATCTGGCAGGACATGATCGACGTCAACCTCTCCGGCGTCTGGAAAACTGTGAAAGCCGCTGTGTCACATGTAATTGCCGGAAAACGGGGCGGTTCAATCGTGCTGACCGGCTCAGTCGGATCACACAAGGCGCTTGCCTACACCGGCCACTACATCGCGGCCAAGCACGGCGTCATGGGATTGATGCGCAGCTTCGCCGTCGAACTGGGTCAGCACATGATTCGCGTCAATTCGGTGCACCCCAGCCAGGTCAACACACCGATGACGATGAACGAGGTGACGTTTCGGCTGTTCCGGCCGGATCTGGAGAATCCCGGCCCCGAAGACTTTGCCCCGTTTTCGCAGATGACGCACACGTTGCCGGTCCCGTGGGTGGAGGCCGTCGACATCAGCAACGCGGTGCTGTTTCTCGCTTCGGACGAATCTCGTTATATCACCGGCGTTTCGCTGCCCGTCGATGCCGGCGCGCTCCTCAAGTGATCCCCGACTCAACCAAGTAACAGAACTGGAGAACTGATGCCCGAGTACGACTACGAAGAGCTGAAAAAAGAAGCCGAGCAGTACATCAGGTTCGAAAAGGACGTCAAGAACCGGATCGCGTACATCACATTCGACCGGCCCGAGGCACAGAACTCCACCACACTGGGGATGCGGCAGAACTACGCCGACATCATCCACAAATGCAACGTGGACGACGAAGTCAAGGTGGTGGTGATCCGCGGTGAGGGCGAGGATTTCGGCAGCGGCGGGGACCTGCCCGAACAGCGCGGCATGCTGGAGAACCCGGGCATGCCGCTGCTGCACGAACTCGCGATCAACGACGACGACGTGAAGTACCCACCGGGCGGGTCGTACCGCTACCTGTCCACCGTCACCGACTTCTACGCCAAGGCGAAGGCCGGTAACCGTCCGCTGCAGGAACTTCGCAAGATCAGCATCATCGAGGCCAAGGGTTACTGCTACGGCTGGCACTTCTATCAGGCCGGCGATGCCGACCTGGTGATCTCCTCCGACGATGCACTGTTCGGTCACCCCGCGTTCCGCTACGTCGGCTGGGGCCCGCGGTTGTGGTGGTGGGCCGAGACGATGGGCCTGCGTAAGTTCTCCGAAATGCTTTTCACCGGAAGACCGTTCAGCGCCAAGGAAATGTACGAGTGCGGGTTCGTCAACAGCGTCGTGCCCCGCGACAAGCTGGAAGCCGAGACCGAGAAGTACGCGCTGGCGTGTTCGCGTTCCCGCCCGACCGACACCGTCGCGGTGCAGAAGACGTTCCTGGAGCTCTACAAACAGCACAAAGGTGAGTACTTCGGCAGCCTGCTCACCGGCATGGTGGAGGGCATGCTGCCGATGATCGCCAACGACGCGCAGGAGGTCGACCTGACCGCGGGCACTTTCGAGAAGGGCCTCAACAACGTAGTCAAGGACAACGACCTGAACTTCCCGCCGGAGTGGCGGCTCAGTCGATCGGGACGCAAGAAGCCCTGATCGTGTCGGTGGCGAGGGCATGTCGGCACTGAGCGGCTTCCGGGTCGTCGAGCTCGACGACTCGGTGGCTGCCGAGTACTGCGGCAAGTTGCTGTCCGACTTCGGCGCAGAAGTCATCAAGGTCGAGGCGCCGGGCAGTGGCAGCCGCACCCGCGCGATGGGACCGATACTTGCCGAGGGGTGCGACGGCAGCGCCTTATTCGGCTATCTGAACACCAACAAATACTCGGTCGTGCTCGATGTCGACGACGCGCAGCTGCACCAGCTGCTCCGCGGAGCCGATGTCGTCCTCGGGGCCGCGCACCTGGCGGAACGCCACCCTGAGGCCGTGTTCTGCACGATCAGCCCGTTCGGCCCCGGTGACTTCGACAATGCCAAGAGCATCAACGTATTTCAGGCCAGCGGCTGGGGTTACCACACACCCAGCCACGCCGGCCCCGCCGAGCCGCCACTGCAGGGTCCCGGACGCTTTCTCCCCGACTACGAAGCCGCACTCGATGCAGCGTTGTGCATCGGCTCCGCACTGTTCCGGCGGCTGCACGGCGGCCAGGGCGAATCGATCGACATCTCCACACAGGCAGTGCTGGTCTCCCGCGCCGACTGCATCGTCGGGCGGTTCGTCGCGGGCGAGGACGCGGCCGGCGCTGACCGCAGTGCCTACGACCAGCGCGGTCCGGCATCGTTCTTCCGGTGCGTGGACGGTTACGTCTACCTGTACGTGACCAGCCGAGCCCATTGGCTGGGTGTCAAGGCGCTGCTGGATCATCCGAGCTGGCTGGACGCGTTCGACGACGACTGGCTGGAATTCTCGGTGACCGCGCAGAAGGTCGCCGCCTTTCAGCGCGGCTTCGCCGAGTGGGTCCGTGTCCTGGACAAAGACGTCGCCACCGACCGCGCTCAGCGCCTGGGCGTGCCGCTGGTCCCGGTCAACGAGGCCGGCGATCTGCACCGATCCGCTCAGTACCGGCACCGCCGCTATTTCACGAAGCTGCGCCATCCGGTATTGGGCACCGGCTCCTATCCCACCGTCCCGTACACGCTGAGCGCTTCTCCGGCCGAGATCGCCGCTGCTGCACCAACTCTCGGACAACACACACAGCAGATCACCGGTCGTGACCCGCAGCGCGCAGTTCGGCCGGCGCTCGCCCCACTCAGGTCACCGAGGCACCCGCGCGGTGGCCCCCTGGAAGGGGTGCGCGTCGTCGAGCTCACCAAAGTGTGGGCCGGGCCCTACGCGGGCAAATTGCTGGCACTGCTGGGCGCCGAGGTGATCAAGGTCGAGACCGCAACCAACCCGGAGGAGATGCGCGCCTACGGCGGCACCGACATCGACCACGCGCCGTATTTCCTCAGCATCAACCCGGAGATCCGCAGCGTCGACCTTGATATCAAGTCTCCCGTCGGCATGAGGCGACTGCGCGAGCTGATCGCGCACAGCGACATCGTGCTCAACAACCTGCGTCCCGGCGCAATGGAGCGCCATGGTCTCGGCTATCAGCAACTCGTGGCGATCAAACCGGACATCATCTCGGTGTCGATCAAGATGTGGGGCAATGACGGCCCACTGGGCCACCAGACCGGCTATGCGCCGTGTTTCGCAGCACTGGCTGGCCTGGCCGCGCTGGTCGGGTATCCCGGCGGGCCACCACGCGGCGCCAGCATGCGCTACGGGGATTCCACGGTCGGTGCGGCAGCGGCCTTTGCAGCCGTGGTGGCGTTGGTGCATCGCACGGTTACCGGCGTCGGGCAGTTCGTCGACGTATCCGCCGTGGAAACCTTGTCGTCGATGATCGGGGACAGTCTGCTCGAACAGAGCCTGACCGGAAGACGGCTCGGCCCCGTCGGCAACAACCATCCCGACCTGTGCCCGCACGGCTGCTATCCGTGCGCAGACGGTGCCTGGATCAGCATCGCCGTCGCCAACGAGGCGGAGTGGCAACGGCTTTGCCGGGTACTCGAGGTGCCCCTGCTGGCCACCGACGTGCGATACGCGACATTGCCTGATCGGCTCGCGAACGCCGGGGCCCTCGACGACGAACTCGCCTGCCGCACCCGCGATCACGACGCCGCCGTCCTGGGCGAGCGATTGCGGGAAGCCGGCATCGCAGCGTGCAAGTGTGCCACGTCCTCGGACGTGATCGGCGACCAACGACTCTGGGATCGCGGGCTGTACCGGTTCGTCAGCGATCACCGCGAAGGTCAACGGCCGATCGTCGGTCCGTCGTGGCGATTGGCCCGATGCCCGGCGGACATCACCCGCGGGGCGCCGTGTCTGGGGCAGGACACCGATGACGTGCTGACCGAGCTGATCGGATCATGACGGCGACACTGGCCGGCACCGCGGCGCTGGTGACCGGCGCCAGCAGCGGTATCGGCGCCGCGACAGCCAAACTCCTTGCCTCGCAAGGGGTCGCAGTCGCATTGCTGGCCCGGCGAGCCGATCGCCTGCGCGCCCTGCAGACCGAGATTGAATCCGCCGGGGGCACGGCGTTGGCGGTACCCGCCGATGTCACCGACTCGGCGCAGGTGGCGGCAGCCGTCGAGCGGGCCGTCGTTGAACTGGGGCGGCTGGACATCGTGGTGAACAATGCCGGTCTGATGCAGTCCGGACCCGCGACCGAGGCGGCGCTGCAGGACTGGGACGACATGGTGGCCGTCAATATTCAGGGCGTGCTCTACGTCGCCCGCACGGTCCTGCCGTATCTTGTTGCCGCCGCTGCGGATTCACCGCGCGGAGTCGCCGATCTGGTTACCATCAGCTCCACCGCGGGCTGGGTGGCCCGGCCCGGGACGGCGGTCTACTCACTGACCAAGTTCGGAATCAACGCGTTCAGCGAAGGCATCCGCCAGG